>JAUZPS010000088.1 GCA_030705945.1 Bacillota bacterium | reverse complement strand
TGGATACCTTGTTTTGGCTGGTTTTTGTATTTTGATAAATCTGAAATTAATGCCTTTACAATATCCTGCATTACTTTTAAAGTGATTTCAGAGCTCTTAACGGAAATAGATAAAGCTTTGTTAGTGAGTTCGTCGCTAAGCATTTTTGTTAGCCTCCTTCCTAGTCAGACATAAATACAACATTCTCAACCCCGAGCTGAGCAAAGCATTCCTTTACCTTTTGCGTATATTTACAAGCTAAAGTGCTTGCGACAAAAACATCATTGATGACCATTGTCAGGGTTTTACCATCAATGAAAATCTCTGTCACCCGGTCTTTAAAAAATGCGTTGAATATCAATTGAGATAAATTTTGCGACAAAAGATTAACCGGTTCCTCAAACTCAGCGCCCTTTACAAGATCAAATATTGTTTTATGAGGCTTATATATATCAGGACTTGTAAGAGCTGCGTCAACAAGATCTTTTGAGCAATATTCTTCGATGCAATTGTAAATACAACTCATGAGATAATGCTTAGAGGAAATGACAGTTGCGCCGCTGGCTATCACTCGTTTAATCTTTAATATGGCGTTTTCAATTATTAAAGGATTGATTTTTTCAAGATCATTACGAACAGTTGATAAACTCAAGTTAAAGTTTCTTTTTGCAAATTCCTCATCAAAGAAAAGACCTTTTAACGCTTCCTCAACTGCCTTGGATATTTTCTCATCAAAGAGATTGAGATTGCTCAGCTGCAATACTTTATTAAACCTAACAGAATCAAGTTCAAAATCTTTGTAAACATCATTATTAGTATAATCATTATTAGTTATATCTATATTAGTATAGCGAGGGTTAACCTCTAGAGGATTTCCCTCTCGTGGTCTAACATCTGGAGGCTTATCCATTAGTGGTTTAACCTCTAGAGGGTTTCCCTCTTCTGGCTCAAATCCGCTATTATCAGTGCTTTTATCGATTGGAACTTCATAAACGATGTATTCCCATGCAACAATTTTGCCTTTCTCCCTAATGGGTATAAGCTCCAAATAGCCATGAGACTTTAGTTCTTTTAAACCGCTTTTAACGGAATCATAACCATCAGTAGATTGCCGATAAAGATCCTTTAAATGGATTTTCCAATCATCCGGTCTGCTTAAGAAATATCCCATTAATCCTTTAGCTTTCCAACTTATATTGTTGTTGAGAAAGATAGAACTATCTATCATCGTGTAGGGATTTACACGTTTCTTGACTTTTACAATAGTTTCTTTATTCATGATTACCTCCGGCTGTGGAAATTGATGCTTAAATGATTTCAAGATTATCAAGCGTTTCCTCAAGAATCTTTCTGACAAGCTCAGATTTACCAAGATTGAGTTGCTCCGCAAATTGACTGATTTTATTTATGGTATCAGGCTTGAGATAGATGGTGTATCTTATAAGCGTTTCTTCGCTAGCGGCCTTGATTACAAATTTGTTTACATTTGTGTTTGTATTTGTGTTTGTACTTATGTTTGTGCTTATGTTTACATTGTTGTTTGCATCTGTGTTTACATCGTTGTTTACAGAAGTGTTTATATGGCTGTAAACATTACTGTTTCCATTAATGTTTACGGAATTGTCATCAATTTTGTTTGTGTTTGTATCGCTGATTACAGAAATGTTTACACAATTACCATCATCCATGTTTGCATTTTTGTCCGCAATTATGTTTACATCATTGTTTGTATAAATGTTTACATTATTGTTTTCAAATTTGTTTGCAGAGTTATCATCAACTTTATTTACATGTGTGTTTACAGCCTCAGTATGGCTAATTTCAGCTTTTAATCTTTTGGATATGATTGATTGTTTTAATTTATCGAAATTGCTATCAAGCTTTTTCATCTCCAATTAAGCTCACCAGCCTCTCCAATACGTTGAAAAATTGAGTTGCTGATTCTTCATCGTATTCAAATACTGTTTTACCTAATTTGCCAGCCTCGGTAATTTTAACTCTTCAGTTAACTGGGGGTGTGAGTATGTCTTTATCAGAATAAAATTCTTTGAGAGAATCAAGGTTTTCCTTTGCATCGTTTGTTCGTTGATCATACATGTTTGGCACAACTAACGATACAAGGCCCGGATCCAGACGAAGATCAGAGAGATATTCATAAATGTTCCCAACCGCTCTTACTGAAGCCGCCTCAACCTGTACAGGCATCACAACATTATCAATATAGCAAAGTACAGCATCATTAATACGGGTTCTTTGCGGTCCGCAATCTATTATAAGGTAGTCATACCCCAGTGTATCGATGCCTTTCAGGTATTCTTTAAGGATGATGTCAATTCTTGAGCATCGATGAAATTCAGCATTTATTTCATCGATATGGTTGGAAGGAAGAAGGTCAAGATTCTTCCTTGCATTTATTATGCATTCTTCAATGCTGACAGATGTTCGTCTGTCAATAAGATCATAAAAAGTCTTTGTATATGCTGATTCTGTTATTCCGAGGAACAAGCTCGAATCATTCTGACCGTCCATATCGATTAGAAGTACTTTATATCCGACTTTTGCAAGGCCGTAGGAAATATGTACAGAAATTGTACTTTTGCCAACGCCCCCTTTATTATTGAGTACAGCAATTTTCTTCATTGTTTTTTCCTCCTTTAGTTTTTGGGAAAATAAAAAAACTACTTTCAAACGAAGTAGTTTTAATGAGAGATTCCAAATAATATTAGATTGTTAAAATAAAAGCACATACTGTTATGTAAGTGCTTTATATATCTTATTTTATTCTTAATGTGATCTTGCCGCTGCTATGGATTATTTCCATTTTATTTCTTACTTCTTCTATGAATTTATCTCTTTTTTCCATAACTTCAGCATCCGGATTCTTCATTTTTCAGAAAATTCCTTTGCGTCCTTTCCAGAAAGAACTATAGAACCTTTCCGATTAATCAAAGCCATAAAAATATCTCCACTTCATATTAACACTTAGATTGGAAAACACAAAAGTGTGAGGGCTTTTATTAACTTTTTTCTTTACCTGCAAGTTGTTCCTGAATTTTTTTAACAGTTTCTATATCTAATTTTGTTATTTCAGCAACAACGTCTATCGTTAAACCTTTTTCAAGAGCTGTTCTAGCCACATTTAACATTTCTTTCTCAAGTTCCTTCGCGACTTCTTTTTTAACAAGAATCGGATTATATAATGTAGTAAGCATCATATTGTTTACCTCCTCAATAAGCTTATACTCACCATATTTATTATAAAGATAATCTGAAATATTATTTAATACCAATAATATCTTTTCAAAGTCTGCTCCTACTATTTCTCTTCTTTTAAACAAATCAGATGAAATATTAGCGACTTTTTCGATTACCTTTATAAGTTTTCTAAATTCAACATTTATTAATTGTGCCTTTTCCTCATGAGTTTTAGTACTGTTTGAAATACTTTCAATAACCTTCCTTGATTTAAAAACTTGAAAAGGCAGCAAAGCATACATTTTCTTGTTAACTAAATCCTGTTCGGAGTATTCCCAATATTTCATTGTGGGCACTTTATACTTTAACTCACTACCGTCAGGCATTTTTAATATAAATGAAATACTATCCTTAATATTACTGTTTTCTTCAAGAAATATTACCAACTGCTTTGGAAAATCCAGCTTTATTTCCTCTTGACCACAATCATTAAAAGTTTCTGTTGCTTTTTCAAACCCGTACCTAAACATTCTTACAGACATGTATTTGTCATTTTGTGTTTGAAATTCTATATGATAAGTAATTACTTTGCTTTTTGATTGTACTCTAATGAACATATCACCATATATCTTTTCCAAGCTGTCAAGTACAAATTCATTATTAGTATACTGAATTGTTACATCTCTAGGGTTATAATTTTCTTCAAAAAGCCCATTTAGTAAATTAATTGTGACTTTTTTCGAAAGCTTGAACATAACCTTCATAAGCTGATCCAGTTTTACTTTTTCTTTCTTTTCAACTGCCATATTAAAATAGCTCCTTTTATAATATTAATTATAACATACAGGTAAAACAGTATCAAAGTTAAGTTTGAACTGTTAAATTGAAAACCACCGCTTTTCTTACAGATTTTTACATGGTTTGTGGATGGGTTGTTTTTGATTTTCTAACCTGTAATGCCTACAAATACTGGGCATCAGAACATTGGAACATTCCATGGCGAGGATGAGGGCTTCTTGGTCAGAATCCTTGAAGCGCTTATTAATCAGTGTTTCGGAGATTTTTTATTTACCTCAGACCTTGCCTTGGGTAATAGCTTTTTACATATTAATTTTTACGCCTAATTTGTCGATATCCTTAATAATACTTGATTGGTATAAAGTTTGATATAAAAATATATAGGCGGTATTGTTTATGCAAAAATCGATTGATAAGAAGAATGGGGCATTGGAAATTTTGCATTTTATCAATAATTTACTTGGAGATAATTGGATTACAATAAAATTTCTAAGAAACACCAAAATCAAAGTGCGACTAATGGTTGCTTTTATGGCATTATCAATAATTCCTCTCACCCTAATAGGGGTTTTCGCCTATTCCTTATCAAGCAATACTATCGATTCCAAGATCAGGTCATATTCCAGGCAATTAGTAAGAGAAACAGGCATAAAAACAGAGGATGCGCTGGCAAAGTATAAAAACGACATTGTTGAAATGACACTTTCAGATGAATTACAAAAGAAAATAGGATCACTTTATGCTGATAGCTATGGCAGTTTTCAGGATACATACGATCTCAGCAACATTCTGCTTTTAAAATTTTCAATAATAAAAGATGTATCATTCGCTGCTTTGATACTGGATAACGGACAGTTAATAAACTATAATCTCGTCAATGATATTGCTAATACCGAAATAACGGGCAGACTGAAAAAACTGGCAGATAACGGCAGTGGTCAAGATGTTGTATGGACAACTGAAACCTTGGATTCCAAACATTATTTAATTTGTATAAGAAAAATCAAAGCGGTATCATGGAGCAAGAATTTAGGGTATTTAATCGTGGGAATAAGCAATGATAACTTCTTAAATATATACAAAGATATAGACATAGGTAAAGGTTCGGAGCTATTTGTAATGAATACGGCGGGCAAAGTTATATCAAGTTCAAACAAAAGCGCGCTTGGTAAACTATATAATGATAAAGGTTTGATAAACAGAATTGTTGATAATAAAAATAATGACCATATTCTCGATTATAACAATTATATGATTTCATACAAAGAGATACGTGGAACGGATTGGTATTTGGTGGGTAAAATACCAATTTCATTTATTAATGCAGAGCCAAATAGGATAAGGAGTTCGTTGATTATTTTCATCCTGGTGTGCTTGGGGCTTTCGCTATTTTTAGCTTATCTTATATCAGGAAGTATTTCAAGACCCCTAGATAAGATGGTTTTTATGATGAAAGAAGTAAAAAAAGGGAACCTTGATTTTAACATTAATGATAGGCAGAAGGATGAAATTGCAATTGTTAATGGGAATGATGAAATCAGCCTCCTGTCCCTTGCATTTAGTGAAATGATAATAAGTCTGAGAAATGCTTATAAGATAATTGAAAGCCGGCAAAATGAGCTTCATCAATTAAATCAAAATCTTGTTCAAACAAATTCCCAATTGATAAAAACAAATGAAGATCTTAAAAATGCTCAGGAACTAATAATACAATCGGAAAAATTGGCTTCACTAGGTAGTTTAGTTGCTGGAGTTTCTCATGAAGTAAATACTCCAATCGGAGTAAGTGTATCTGCAGCGTCTTATATAAAAGATATACATAATGAAATAGTCAAAAAGGTTGAAGAAAACAAGCTTTCTAAAAAGGAGTTTAAGAGCTTTCTTGACTCGATACACGAAACATCAAATATACTGCTTACAAATTTGTCTAGAGCAGCTGATTTAATCGGAAGCTTCAAAAAGATTGCAGTAGATCAAACTAACGAAGATATGAGAGAGATTAATCTATATGAATACATAGAAGATGTTGTTTTAAGCCTAAAGCATATTCTTAAGAAGACATTCATAGAGGTTATTATTGAAAGCGAGAAGAAAGAGCTAATCGTGAAAATATACCCAGGGCTCCTTGCGCAACTAATTACTAATTTAATAATAAATTCAACAATTCATGGATTTGATAAAGATCAGAAGGGTTTGATTTCCATAACTACTAAAATTGGGTCACAAAATAATGTTGATATTGAATACAGAGATAATGGTAAAGGAATGAGTAAAGAAGTGCAGAGAAGGATTTTTGAACCCTTTTTCACAACACGAAGAGGTAATGGAGGATCAGGACTTGGAATGTTTATAGTTTATAATATTGTCACAAAACAATTCAATGGAAGTATAGAGTGCTGTAGTGATTTAGGTCAAGGGGTACTTTTTAATATCTCTATCCCTATAAACCCCAAAAATTAAGGAGGTTCAAGCTATGAAAAAGATTTTTTCAAAAGAACTTTGTTTTCTAGTTATAGTAATGCTATTAAGTTCAACTATTGGCTGCAACTCAGGTAACTCAAACCAAAGTGATAAAGTTGGAAAAGCTAATGATAGTAGAAAGGTATCAGATCAAGATGTTTCAAAAAAGAATAGCCCACCAGTCGAACTAAAGGTTGAAGTTTTTGACAGAGGCACTAAGGGCTATGTAGCAGATAATAATTTCCAAACCAAATGGATACAGGAAAAGTTCGGTAATCCGAACAATATTAAGGTAACATTTGTACCTGTACCTAGGAATCAGGAGAGTGAAAGGTTAAAGGTTCTTATGGCAACAAACCAGGCCCCGGATATATGTTTTGCTTATGACCCAAGTATAATTGGAGACTACGCCAAGAATGGCGAACTAACAGATTTAACTGAGCTGATTGATAAGAATGCGCCTAAATTAAAGAAATACTTAGGTGAGGATTTGCTTAGCTATGGAAGATGGGATAATGTTCAATATGCTATTTCAGCCAAAAGATTATCTGTAGCAGCTCAATCAACTTTTATTAGAAAAGACTGGCTTGATAAACTAGGTTTGCCCATACCGAAAACAACGGAAGAATTTTATAATACAATGAAGGCTTTCAAGGAAAAAGACCCTGGAAAACTGGGAGGAAAAGTAATACCATTTGCATGCTCTGTGGATCCCAAAAGTATATACTGGAGCATAAACCCTTTGGTGGATTCATTTAAGGAAAAAATATCAGAGGAGGATACTTTCAGTTTGCCCAACTGGGTAGTACCAGGATTTAAGGAAGGTATGAGACTTTTAAATAAGATGCACAATGAGGGGCTTTGTAATCCAGTTGATATAGATAAGGATTTAGAAAATATAAAAAATGGTCTGGTAGGATCTTTTATATATGAGTTTGACTTTGCATACAGACCAGGTAATTTTTCAGATAAGCTTAAAACCGTCGTTCCAGATGGTGAGTATATTCCTATTGACCCATTTGTTAATAAAGAAGGGAAGCGCATAAAATCGAAGTATAATGCTAACGGTTTATTTATAATTGTTCCCAAGACAAGCAATAGAGCTGCCGAAGCTGTAAAATATCTTGAGTGGATGTCGGATCCATCAGTTTTATTCTATTTACAAAATGGAGAAAAGGGAGTCCACTATTTAGATGAAAAGGATGGGATACCGACAAACATTGTTCCCAACGACAAGCTCCCCGATGATAAAAAAGCAAACTTCACCGATTTGTCGATTATTGTTAACGGCAAGGAGTTTGGAAGTGAAGAAAAGAATGTAGAAGCTGCTTCTTACAGTCACACAGGATATGAGGATCTTTACAAACAATCGTATAAAGTCGCCATGAATGATGCGGTAAGTATGCCTCATTTAGACAGAGCAATAGAATCAAAAGCAAAATACAGCAAAGTATTGGGAGAGAAAGACGTGGAAATATTTGCGAAGTCGATAACCTGTATGCCAGAAGATTTTGACAAAACTTATGATTCACTTATAAGCGAATACTTAAAAGCAGGAGGACAGGAAGTAATAGATGAGACAAGAGCTGCATATAAGGCTATGAAGAAAAAATAAAATATCCTCGGTTCAAAATTCTTTTACAAAGGTTTCAGTCGTTTTTACAAGTAATTTACAAGTCCATTAAAACTTAATAATTTACCTTGTCTGTAATTAATTTGTAGCTACAAAAACCTGCAGCTAAAAGGGCTGTGGCAAAATAACCTGCTTAGTTAGTTTGCCACAGCCCTTAAAAAATTTACATTTGCCCAATTATATATCTGATTCAAATCAACTCTGTTACTGATGAAAAATCTCCATCTATTTACTCCCCTAACAAATACATATATACACATTTTTATAGCACTACTTAAATTATTGTTAATCATAAGAGGACACCCTAAGGGAAGGCATCTGCCAAACTATAGGTTAGTCCTCTTATAAACGGAGGTATCAATTATTCCGCTACCAGCACCTCATAATCCTTAACAGTTACTTCCTGACCACCATAAGGTATATTGGCGCCGCCAAATTCTTTTCTAACCTTCCCTGGGTGCACTCCCCCATTATAGTTTGCCCTTGCGGCATATAAGGGTGTTCCGTTAGATTCTCTACCACATATGATCGCTCCATCAGGAATATCTCCGTTAGAAGCTGGTACCCATTTGCCCTTTCCCACTAATACTTCATAAGGATTTACTTTTACTTCTTTTCCCCCATAAGGAATGTTAGCAGCGCCGAATTCTTTTCTGACTTTACCGGGATGTACTCCCCCTTGATAAATTGCCCTCGCTGCATATAAAACTGTACCATCTGATTCCTTACCACAAACAATTGCTCCATCGGGAATCTGACCATTTGTTGCGCTTGTCCAGAATGACATAAAAATCTCCTCCTTTTAATCAAATAATTTTATGTATTTTTAACTACTGGAAAGACTTAAAACAATTTTTTGTTGTCTCTCCCTTACATCAACCATTCTATCTTGTTTAATTTAATCTGTAATAAATTTACTCCAACATACATTAATTTGAGGTTAATATGCCAAATATCATGGATGAAATACAAAGAAGGGTGGTAAGAATATAATAAAAATCCCGACATGTTGTTCAAATGATATGAATTACATGTCAGGACTTTAAATTTATGTTATATGGTTAATGGGCGCCTTGAATCTTATATACCCATTTCAAGATAGATACCGGATACAGACTTACCACCTAATTTTAGGTGTCCATCAACATATGCCCTGTTGCGGATAATACCGACATCACCTGAGAAATCAGGGAAATGCTTCTCATCTTTATTAGTAGTATCCACACCTGTGATACGGTTGTTTTGATATAGAGTTGTCAAAAGGTATGTAGTTTCCCCCGAATTTCCAGTTTTCATATCTGTAGTTGGTTCTAACTGAATCACTTTAATAGTAACACCCATCTGAGAGCTGTCATTATTACTTGTACTTTCTACAGCAGGGGTAGGTGGAGTTATACTAATCGCAAGAGTACCTACCGAAGCTGGATATTCAGGACAGTCTACTGTTGGTGGATCAAAATTGCTTAAAATTTCACTATATTCGGAATTTGGGTCAACTTCAAGCCAAAAGGGCCCCTTTAGTTTTCCATTTTCATAGTAGAATCCCTCAAAAATAATTTTTTCCAAACTTAAATCCAGATACATTTCACCCTCAACATCTGTAGAATGCTGTCCCTCTGATTGCGTATCAATTGGCTCCACCTGAGTTCTAAGCTGGAACCTGTACAAAACCTCATTTTTGAAATTGATATCGACATCCACATATTTTATTTTTTCTTTATCCTTTTCAAAAAAATATGGTTTCATATTCAAACATAGTCCGCCAAACCTTATTGGTATTAATGATGCATCGCTCATTTCACGACTCCTCCTAAATAATGTTTTATATGCTTTTCGTGAGCCTAAAATCTATAAATCAAAGAGGCTCTTAAAGCTTTTGATGTAATTCCTGCTGACCGGTACCTGGTCTTTTAGGCCTTCCATATTTAATAAATATGTATTATTAAACCAAGGTATGATTTCCTTTATTTTTTCTGTATTTATAATAAAACTTTTATGGCATCTGAAAAACCTTTTTGTGTCCAGCCTGCTTTCAAAATAAGTTAAGGTGTCTTTGCTTTTATATGCCTGTCCATTACATGTGCATATTTTTACATTACCATCTTCCGATGATAGATAACTTATGTCAAAGGGGTCGCACAGAAATATCCTTTCATCTTTCCATACTGGAATCTTCACAATTTCCTTTTTCATTGCCTCAAACTGTATTGCCTGCTGCTTTTTCTTATATTTGGAGGTATCCTTTTCATTAAGGAGCTTATTTATCCTGTTTACAGCCACTTCAATTCTTTGCTGTGAAAACGGCTTTAAAATATAATCAATAGCATTTAATTCAAAAGCCTTAATAGCATGCTCATCAAAGGCAGTAACAAAAATAATTTTTATATCTTCTTCAGACTTTAGTATTTCTGCAGCGGCTTGTAATCCATCCATTTCAGGCATCATTATATCTAAAAACACTGCGTCGGGCTTTTGATCAAAAACATCCTGCAAGGCTTCCTGTGGGTCCTTGTACATTCCTAATATCTCAATATCCTCATACTTTGAAAGGTAGTAGTGGAGATTTTCCAGGCCCGCTTTTTCATCATCAACAAGTATTACTTTCATAACTTTCATCTTCCCCCTTTAATTAATGGAATTGATATATTTACAACGGTGCCTTTTCTTAGGGCGCTTTTGATCTCAATTTTTCTTTTGTAAATTCTTTCTATTCGATTTTTAACATTTGATACACCTATTCCGGAAGTTTTATCTATTCCGCTTAGAACTGAATTCATTTTCTCTTCTGACATACCCACCCCGTCATCTTCAATTACTATAGAAAGCATATTGTTTATATTTTTTGCCGATAGCTTTACCGTGCCTCCATTTTTAAGCGGAAGGATTCCATGCCTTACAGCATTCTCCACTATGGGCTGAAGAATATAAGGGGGAACTTTGCATTCAATATTGCTGTCAATGTCATAAACAATCTTTAATTTATCGGAAAATCGCGCCTTTTCAATTTCCAGATAGGACTTCACATGAAGAATTTCCGTATCAAAATCTACAAATTCTTCATCATTTTTAAAGCTGAATCCACACCTCAGATAATCGCTTAAATATAGAAGGAGCTCAACAGCTTTTTCTGATGATGACCTGCTGACGGAAATTATTGTATTTAACGCGTTAAACAGAAAATGAGGCTTAATCTGGGCCTGCAGCATTCTGAGTTCGGACCTTAAAAGCAACTCTTCCTGTTTTACCAGTTTTCTAAATAATATAAAGGATTGGACAAAAATGAACAAAAACTGTCCTATCGGAATATAATACCCGGTCTTTATTATACCATAGCCGTTTAAAGTATCATTTACAATTATAATCACAATTGATGCTGTTGCAATTAAAAAAACCAGCGCAGCATCCCTTCTTAAATGAACCGCTTTTATAAGTATAAAAAAAATCAGCGCTATTATGACCACTCCGCATATTTGAAATGGGAGAAGAAACAAGCTGTTTAATTTATCCGATACTGCAAGTGTTAAGGATGTAAATATGAATCCTGTTACCTGTGAAACCCTTACAAACCAGCGTGGAGTATCCTCTGGGAAAAATGAATGTATGAACATTACGAAAAAAGGTAACCCCAATGAAAGGGTTGATGCCGAAAGCTTTAGAAATACATAAAGGGGGATATCCGGAACAAAGTTGTAGAGCAGCATTTCTCCCATCAATAAAGTTCTTATTGATATTAAAAAGCACAATATGCTGAAATACAAAGTATAATACTCTTTTCTTCTTAGTATAAACAAGGTTAAGTGGTAAAGTCCCATAATCATAATGCTACCGAATAAAAACATATCGCCAAAGGACCGAACATTCTTTTGATTTACAATCATAAGCGTATCACCCAGTTCGATGCCTGTAATAAAGCCTCCGTTGGCATAACCGAAATTGGAAATCTGAAGGGTTATATAAAACTGGTT
>JAUZPS010000087.1 GCA_030705945.1 Bacillota bacterium | reverse complement strand
TAAGTGATTAGATAAAAAGCAATTAATCTTTTACATTTGCCTATCGCAAAATAACGTTAAAGCGTTCGTTATTTTGCTCCGTCAAATGTAAGATTAATAGTGCTTTTTATATAGATAAGTTGCGAAAAAGATTTTACATTAGAGATGAATGTAATATGTTTATTGCAAAATAGATTACAGCAGCAATTTTAACGCCGAATAAACAACAGGCGCTGGGGGTAGGACTTGACACTAAGCGATAACGTTTATGCGTTGGAAGTTTGGGTTACTAATATGAGGCTGCATGAGACAATATAGTACTTATAATACTAAAAGACTAAGAAAAGGAGATGTAAAATTATGAAGCAGTTATTTAAAAAAGGTTTAGCAATTACAATGGGGGCGATTTTAACATTGTCAACATTTGGTTCTATTGCAAATGCCGCAGCGAATGCCAATCCAACATGGAATGTTGATGGAAGGGTTATCATGCACAAGCAGTTGTCGCCATATGATTATTTCGGCGCTAAAGATCCCACAATCGTATACTATGGCGGTAAATACCACGTATTTTATACCGGAGCTAACAAAAGCGGCGGTTGGCAGATGCTTTATACATCAGCATCCACTATTGATGGACTCAAAAATGCAAAGCGTACATACATGAGTAAGATAGGCGAAAGCTATTTCTGCGCGCCTGAAGTATTCTATTATGAACCTCAGAAATTATGGTATCTTGTTTATCAGGATGGCTCTTGTGGAGCGGCTTATGCTACAACTACAAATATAGCTGACCCAAATTCATGGTCTGGGCCTAAATCCCTTGGCGCATCAGGGAATATGGGTTGGGATTATTACATAATTTGTGATGATCAATACGCTTATATGTACAATACACCTAGCGACAACTCGCACAAAGTGTATATGCGCAAGACTAAACTGGCTAACTTCCCGAAAGGCTGGAGCTCTCCTACTGTTGCTATAACTGATACTTTTGAAGCTTCAAGCGTTTATAAATCAAAGGCAGACGGCAAATACTATCTGCTCTCCGAGGACCAGAAAGATGGACGTTATTATGAGTTATGGTCATCTTCAAGCGCTGGAGGTCCATGGACAAAGGTTTCAGAAAAATGGGCTTGGCGCGGTAATCTTAAAACTTACAATGCAGATAAGTGGACAAATGTTGTTTCCCACGGTGAACTTATTCGTTCAGGATATAACCAAAAACTCGAAATTAATGACATCAACCGTGTAGATTTTCTCATCCAGGGCACTACAAATATGTCAGGTGAATATCAGCAGATCCCCTTTGATTTGGGGATAATCAGAAATTATAAGAAATAGTTCTGATGGGATATGAAATAGAAGTTTGATGTAATTTTATTTTCTCTAGCAGCATGTAATGCTGCTAGAGAAACAATTATACGCTGTATATTTTGCAATATAAAAAATTGATGTAAAATGTTTATTTCAAAATATATAGTCTAGAGGATTGCTCGATCAAAAAGTTTGTATTTTTATATAAAAAAAGACCCTCGTTAGAAGGTCTTTTTTGGTTATATGTTAATTAATATTAAAATTTTACTGGTTTAAATGAACCATACCACCATTTGCTTTGTGGTAAGTTACAAGTTATATTCCTATAATATAATTTTATTGTTAAACACTCTAAAATACCAAAGTATTTAATTCTTTATTTGAATAAAATTTTGGTATTGTAAATAAAAACATCAGGGCATTTGTCTTATTTTTTCTCTATTAAAACATTCAGCTAATACCTTTATTTTCCATAATTAATCTTATAATTTTAAGCGCAGTTTGTCAAGTAAATTATGATGCTGATATTTTATAAACCTGCTATATTTCGGCAGAGTTCATAATGTCGCTATAAAATACTTGTTATTTTTTTCTAAAGACTATCCGATATTTTAATGTGAGTATGTAATTTACTGTTAGCGTACTAAAAAAATATTTTAAAAATATGTCGTTAAATCATATAAAATTAAAGAAAAACGGAGGAATTAAACATGTCTCTAGCTAAGAAGAACATTTTATTCTATGTTATTGCAATAACTGTTGTATTTGCGCTATGTATGACTATTGTTTATTTTAAAAGTAAAAGTCAGATTCTAAACATGGGGGGAGAACGAGCTGATTCGGTTATTAAGTCCCTTGAAGCAACAATTAGCGCAGGACATCTCAATATAAAAGATGCAGATTTTAAGAAAACACTACAGTTAAACCTTGACGAACTAAAAAAGAAAATGCCTGAACTAGAAGACTTCACAATATACAATATATCTCAAAAAAAGGCTATTGCGTCATCTACTAAAGAAAACGTCAATAAGGAAGCTGACCCCGAAGACTTGGATGCAGCCCAAAAAGATAAGACCGTAATTCTTGTTTCAAAAGAAGGCGGCGAACTCATTGTCGATGTTACAGCTCCTTTACATATAAACGGGAAAATTAATTTAGTATGCGGTGTGGCATTTTCTATGAATGAAGAAATGCAAAGCGTAAACAATCTCTTGATTCAGATTATTATTCTTAGTGTTGCAGCTCTGGCTACTGTTATTTTTCTTATATGGTTTTTCGGCGTCAGAAAAACTTCCAAACAGCTTAACCATTTAATGTCCATTTCCAATGAAATATCAAAGGGTAATTTAAAAGTTCAAGCAATTGTGAATACTAAAGATGAAATAGGACAGCTGTCACAGAACATTAATAATATGTCTCTTGCGCTATCAAATATTATCAGCAACGTAAATCAAAATTCAAAACAAATCTCGACTTTCTCTCAAAGCCTTTCAGAGGTTACAAACGCGACTGCCGTTTCAATTGAGGAGGCTGCCAAAACTATTGACGAATTAGCCACAGGCGTTTCAGATCAGGCGCAAAAAGCAGAAATAGGAACTGACAGACTTTTACTTCTTGCTAAAAAAATAAATGATGTAATGGAGGATTCAACCCAAATCAAACACTACACAAATGAAACAAACTTACTTAATGAAAATGTCAAGGAAGCAATTATACAGTTGGAAGAAAAACTTAGAATAAATAATGATGTATCTTATCAAATTGAAAAGAATGTGAAAGAACTATATGAAAAATCCTCTTCCGTAAGCCATGTTGTTGATACAATCCAAACTATTGCAGAGCAAACAAACCTTCTTGCCTTAAATGCGGCTATTGAAGCTGCTCGCGCTGGCGAACAGGGAAAAGGATTCAGTGTGGTTGCGGACGAAATCAGAAAGCTTGCCGAGCAGACTTCAGAGTCAACACATACAATTGGACAAATAGTCAAAGAAATCCAAAATGAAATAAATACTACGAAAGGGAAGATTGATATCGGAACATCCAGTTTGAGTAATGTAAATGAAAAACTGGATAATACAACAAAAGCGTTCGAAGCTATTTCCAAAGCAGTTAAAAATAGCATAGAGAATATTGATAAACTAACTTTAGGGATACAGAAAATCAATATTGATAAAGATGAAGTTGTTTCTTTAATCCAGGAAATAACATCAATATCTGAAAATAATGCCGCTTCCGCAAAAGTAGTTTCTTACGCTGTTGATGAGCAATCCGTAACTGTTGAAGAAATTGCTTCCACTGCAGATAATCTAAAAGAAATAGCGCTTAAACTGGACGAGGTTATTGGCGGATTTAAAATATAATAGCAAGTATACAAGTTTTCTTATTGGTACTGCCAAAATAAATGTCTGACAAAGGCTACACTCAATAATAGACAAGTTGCGAAAAAGATTTTACATTAAAAATGTAGTTAATACGTTTGCATTTTACTATGAGATATATGATTGTTATTTTTAAAGATAAATCGACTATAATAAAATTTTACTAGGAGGTACGGTAGGTTTTAAGCCGGAAATTTTATGTGGTATAATGAGTTTTTAAGTAAGTATAAAGCAGGAATTTCTCACGAATTCCTTTTTTATTTTAATGTGCGGGATATGGTTGATAATTATAGAAATATTGAGAGATATCTTTTTGAAGAGTTTTTAATGCAGAGAAACTTTGGAATAGTCGCCTTTTACGACATTTCAAGGGGCCTGACTTTTCTGGATCCCGGAATGGAAAGGGAATTTAACAAAATTACATCAAATGAGCTAGCAGGACAATACAGAGCTATACCGTCAAAATTATTTCCATATATAGACAAAGCGTTGAAAAACATAAAAATGGCTCTTTTTATTGATCATGTTGAAAAAATAATACCCTCTGGAGATGTAGGAAGTTTGTCATTTGAGGAACGTTCGTCATTAATATGGATAAGCGGATGGTCCGTAGACTCTAAAATTTCAAGCGTTGGCAGTTCCATATTTATGATGGCGGATAACTTGACAGATGTTAGCAAAGAGATATTCAAATCTTCTTATAGGGTTGAGCCAATAATTGTTGAACTTCCTAGCGAGCAGGAAAGAAAGGAATACATTGAATACCTTGTAAAAGATAATGCAGTAAAAAGCGATGTAACTATTGAAGAGTTTGCAATGCTGTCATCAGGACTTAATAAAAAATCAATTAAGGATATTAAGCTTAAGGCGGAAGCCGAAGATGTACCCATCAGTTTTGAGTTTATAAAAGAAAAGAAGCATTCAGTTCTCAAAAAGGAATATGGGGATGTCCTTGAATTTATTTATCCTGAAATCGGTTTCGAGGATATTGGCGGTATGGAAAAAGCAAAAAATTATTTGCTTAAAAATATTGTTAACCCGATAAAAAAAGGGGATCTAAGAAGGGCGCCTATGGGAATACTATTGTGTGGTCCATCAGGAACAGGAAAAACATTATTGGTTAATGCTCTGGCAAAAGCAAGTGGTTTCAACTGTGTAAAGATCGACATGTCCAGAATTTTGGGGCAATATGTTGGTGAAAGCGAAAAGAATTTTAAAAAGTGTTTGCTTGGAGCGCAATCACAACAACCTGTTATTGTATTTGTTGATGAAATTGATACGGCCTTCAGAAGAGGTGACAGTGGAGATAATGGTGTAAGCAGAAATATTTTTAGTGAATTTTTACAGTTCACCAGTAATACAAATAATAGAGGGAAAGTAATATTTATTGCTGCGACAAACAGACCCGATCTTTTAGACGCGGCATTAAAGAGGGCAGGAAGGTTTGATAAGAAGATTCCGATACTAATGCCTGAAAAAGAGGAACGAGCAAATATTTTTAAGATAATGATAAAGAAATATAGGTTTGAAACTGACATTGAGGACTTTACCCCATTTGCGGAGCAGTCAGAGAATTATACGGGAGCAGAAATAGAAGCGGTTGTTAGAAAAGCTTATGAACTTGCAAATGAAGATGAAAATGAAGGCGCGGTACTTACGGCTCAGATACTATTTGAGGCTCTAAAAAAATGCAGACCCAGCACCCAGCAGGTAGAGTTTATGACGCTGCTCGCAATCAAGGAATGTGATGATAAGGATCTATTAAGCGATAAATACAAAGATATGCTCGATGATAAACAGGGGTTAAATGTAAAAGATTAATCACTTTTAATTTGGAAGAAAGTTTGTCAATGCACATGTAATTTATGGAAATATACATGTAAATGTTTAGTAGTAACACTATTCATTACTAAATAGGGTTTACAACAGATGCAATTTGTTATAAATTAATATTATATTAAGTATTTTAAGGAGGCAATATTATATGGGATTGTTCAGTAGGCTTGGAGCTATGGTTAGAGGGTTTTTTGGTTTATTCGTAGGAAATATGGAGGAAAAAAATCCTGAATTATTGTTCGAAGATATAAAAAACCAGGTGGACAAAGCAAGAAAGGAAGCTGAGCATCAAATCATTGAAATTCAGACAAGCGCTGAAATGATAAAAATAGAAATGAAAAATGCGGAGAAGAACCTTAACGCTGTTAGAGCAAGAGTAGAGGCAGCTCAAAGACAGGGTGACAAGGACATTCTTGTTGATTTGTTAGTTCAGGAAGAAGAGCTACAGACAACTTATGAGACACATAAAGCGACATATGATAATGCTATGACCGAAGTAGCAAGGATAAGGGAAGATTTTAAAATATTTGAATCAGAAATGTCAGCTAAACTCAGTGAATTAAAAACACTTAAGTCACAGGCAAAAATGGCTTCGCTGAGGGAAAATATAAATTCTGTTAATGCTCAATATTCCTCAAAAAATAATAGAGTAGGAAGTATTAATGACAGCATGGAAAGAGCAAGAGAAATAGTAAACAAGAAAACTGCAAGAGCAAATGCTGTTGAGTCCTTAAATAGTGATAACACAGAAATGAAAATAAAGAGATTGGATATGAGCTCCGCAAGAGAAAGAGCGCGCGCAAGAGCTGAGGCAATGTTAGGCGGGGATCAGGGCTTTGAAGTAAAGGAAAAGAATGAAAACAAAACTTCCAATTAATTATTTTTTAATTTAATATTATTTTTAAAATAGGAGTAATTATATTAAAATCACTTTTAATCTTACATTTTACAGGGCAAGATATTTAAATATTCAGTTGATGCTTTTATTGGATAAATGTTACAGATTATTGATTTAAATATAGGTAGGCATATGAAACGTAGGATGTTTTTAAAAGCTTTATTAAACTTTGACAATGTTTCTATACTCGCGATACTGTTAGTCGGGATTTGGGTAGGTACTAATTTGGGTATGGATTTTTTAGGCAGCGCAACATTGCCTGCTGAGATTTCCGGCGCGGTAGTTATATACTTAGCCTTAGTATTGCAGAAACTCAATAGTAAAAAATTTTTTGACAAGGTTAAAGAGAAAGAAAAGAGACAGCTTTTAAAGGACTTGAACAATAAATGCGTCGAATTGGCTTATGAATCGAAAAAGTATATTAATTCTGCCTATTACGCAAGATTAAGAAAGGTAATGGACCAGAAAAATGATATTCTTAATTCTTACTACAATGGAGAACAGGGGTATCTTAAAGGAAAAATAGTTGAACAGACGTTAAATCTTCTGATGACTTATTTAAAACTTCTTATAAATTATTTTAAAAGAAGCAGAGAGTTATCAGCAATTGATATAACCGCAATTGCTAATAGGGTTACCGCAAATACCAGAAAATTGAATTTTAACACCAACATGAATGCGGCAGAAGATATAAAACGTTCAATTGAAATGGATGAAAAGGTCATTGAAAGAATTAAAAGCGAGAAGCTAGAACTTGAAAAAATAAGCGCAAAGCTTGACTATATGGAGAGTATGGTGGCAATGTTTCGTCAGCAGATCATTTCCAGTCTTGAAACAGAAGATATGCTGGAGAGGTTGGAAACAGCAGTGAATGAAGCAGACGCTCTGGATACTGTACTTGAAGAAAGGCGTAGAAATAAATATAACGCATAACACAAAAAATAAAGCCGATGATAATCATTGGCTTTATTCTTATATTAAAAGTAACTTATGATATTACATTTTGTAGAGCAAAATAACGAACGCTTTCAGGTATTTTGCCATATACATGTGTAATAGAGTAATTGCTTTTAATATAGCTTTAGTTTTTAATACAAAATCAACATTTTGTTGATGATTGAGTGAGGGCTATGCTTGGACGCTTCTCTTCATTGGCGCTTATTTCTACTTGCAGATCGCTCTCTTGAGCGTCTGCTTGGATTCTATATCTTAGGCCATTTAAAATTATAATTTCCTCACCATCAACAACATCTGCGCCCGCTACTCTAAATAAAATATCACATCCATAAGATTTTCGTGAAACAATGTCACCAATTTTAACACTATTCATAATATCACTTATCTTTGAAATAATTTACAATATATAATATGGTCTAAATCTCAATATTGTGAAAAATTTTGTTGAAAATATTAATTATAAAAATGTATAATTAAAAGGCGGATGTCCAAATTACTTATTGTATAAAATCATTATTAATATTACTTTTAGCTTAAGAATAGGTTTTATTTAAATCATACTGGGGGGTAGATATATGTTAACTGATATAGAAATAGCGCAGCAGTGTTCAATGTTTCCAATAACAAAGATAGCAGAAGAAATTGGGCTGACAGCTGATGATATTGAGTTATATGGAAAATATAAGGCTAAATTGACTGAAGATGTTTGGGAAAGACTAAAGGACAAGCCTGATGGAAAACTTGTGTTGGTTACGGCAATTAATCCTACACCGGCTGGCGAAGGTAAAACAACAACCTCGGTTGGACTCGGACAGGCTATGTCCAAGATTGGAAAAAGAACAATTATAGCATTAAGAGAGCCGTCCCTTGGTCCGGTGATGGGTGTAAAGGGCGGGGCTGCCGGTGGCGGATATGCTCAGGTTGTTCCAATGGAAGATATAAACCTTCACTTTACAGGCGATATGCATGCTATAACGACTGCGAATAATTTGTTGTCAGCGGCTATAGACAACCACATACATCAAGGAAATGCTCTTGGAATTGACATAAGACAAATAGTCTGGAAAAGAGCTCTTGATATGAACGATAGAGCCTTAAGAGAAATTAATGTTGGCCTTGGCGGAAAGGCAAACGGTTTTCCGAGGGAGGATGGTTTTGTTATAACTGTCGCTTCTGAAATAATGGCTATATTGTGCCTTGCGTCAGACCTTATGGACCTTAAAAATCGTCTGGGCAGGATTATAATAGGTTATAGCTATAGCGGAGCGGCTGTTACTGCAAAAGATCTTAAAGTAGACGGAGCAATGACCCTCCTTTTAAAAGACGCAATCAAGCCTAATCTGGTTCAGACCCTTGAAAATACTCCAGCTCTTATGCATGGCGGACCCTTTGCAAATATAGCCCATGGATGTAACAGCGTGATGGCTACGAAAATTGCTTTAAAGCTTTCTGATTATGTCATCACTGAGGCAGGTTTCGGAGCAGACTTAGGGGCAGAAAAATTCTTAAATATTAAGTGCAGGTATGCAGGGCTCAAACCTGATGCGGTAGTACTTGTGGCAACTATAAGGGCATTAAAGTACAATGGCGGTGTCAGGAAGGATGAACTCAAGGCAGAAAACCTGGAGGCATTGAAGAAAGGGTTTGTAAACCTTGAAAAGCATGTTGAAAACTTAAAGAAATTTGGAGTTCCTGTAATTGTAGCGATTAATCACTTTGATACGGATACGGACAAAGAAGTTGATTATGTCAAAAACCAGTGCAATAAAATGAACGTTGAAGTAGCCTTTTCTCAAGTTTTTGCCAAAGGAGGAGAGGGAGGAATTGAGCTTGCTCAAAAACTGGTCGAGCTCATTAATACCACTCCATCTAACTTTAAGCTTCTATATGACGAAAAGCTTCCTATAAAAGATAAAATAGATATTATATGCAGAGAAATTTATGGCGGTAAGGGAGCTATTTACACACAAAGCGCTGAGAAGGCTATCAAGAAAATTGAAGAAATGGGTTTGGATAAGCTGCCAATTTGTATGGCTAAGACACAATATTCATTATCGGACAATCCTTCGCTTTTAGGAAGGCCGGAAGGCTTTGATATTACTGTCAGGGAGGTCAGAATATCTGCCGGAGCTGGATTTATTGTTGCAATAACCGGTGATATAATGACTATGCCGGGGCTTCCAAAAGTACCTGCAGCTGAAAAGATAGATATTGACGAAAACGGAAAAATAACCGGGTTATTTTAAATAAGGCAGTATCAGAAAAAACTTAGCAACTGGGCGTTTCAAAAACTTAATATAATGAGTTTTCATTATACAAAACTTGAACAAGGAATTTTTTGAAACGCCCTAAGAACTATTATAAATTAGTTTTGCTATAAATCCCTTACTTCTGGAGTCGGGGATTTATTTGTTTGCGTTAAAAAGGAGCAGCGCGTTTATTAATTAGCGCGACAGCTCCTTTTTACGTAGAATTTGCTTCAACAATTCAATTCAAAACAAAAATGCGAAATCGAAAATACAAGCTTATTTAGACCTTGACTTGAATATATTTATTAAACCGGTATTTGCAGAATTATCATCGGGAAGCCCATTTGTATAATAAATCCCAAAAGCGTATTCATGATATGCGTGATATGTATGGCTGATCCCATATGTATCAAGCAGATCTAGCATATCGCTGACCCAATTAAGGCCTCCTTTATCATTTAAGAAGCATTCCCTGTACAGACCGAATTCACCAAGATACAGAGGAACATTATTTTCATTGCCCCAGTCAGCAAAACGTTTAATTTCAGAATTGAGATAGTTTTTATCCCTCACCATAACTACGCTGCCAGAAGGGCTTTTTTCAAAATCAACTCTGAATTTTGTATTGTTTGATGAAGAAATGTTTTCCCCTTTCATCCATCCACTTATAGAGTAATAATGTCCGTATACAGCTTTAAATCTTAATTTATCATTGTATGCGTTAGCGGGACCGGTGGTGCTTGAAATGGCCAGACACGTGGAATCATCATGTCCCTGAGAATCACTGAGACTTAAATATCCGTTACCATCCTGGCTCCAGTATTGCCAGCCGTCGGTTGAAGTAATATTTGTATCTGTTATATTCTTTAGAAATGTTCCGTTTTCATCATATTCTTTTATTATAAAATTATCGAAATAAGCTGCGCCAAGGTTGTTGTCTGAAGCGATAACTGGTTTACCAGTAATAATTTGGGGATTGGTAACTTTGTATTTTACACCCTCGAAGTATTTCCAATCTGAGTTGCCTAAAGTAAGCGCAGGATTGGAAAAGGATCCGTCGGCCCATGTTGTATCTGAGGGTACTACAATTCTGTTAGTGTCAGGGTAAACCCCGCCATCCTGATTATAATAACTTGTCCATGATGTGAGTTGATGTGTATATTCAATTGGAGTATAGAAATGGAAGGTATACATTATATTCGGATCATCAATTTTAAAGAAATTTAATTTTCCGTAGGTCGTCCAGTCACTTTTTACGCCATTGGTTCTTTCCACAATGATAACATGATTTTTATCAACAGACCGTATACCAGAAACAATTTCATTAGCAAGAACTTGCCATTGATCGACAGATGTGGGGCAAACAGGCTCATTTAATATGTCAAATCCAGCGATTATGGATTCATCCTTATACCTTGAAGCTATGGCTTTCCAGAGCGCGATTAGACGAAGCTGATTTTCCCTGTCATTCCAGAGCTGCATACCATCTCCATTGGACTGATAACCGCCTTGCGGAACATGCATGTTAAAAATCAGGTTTATGCCATACTTTTTTGCCCACTCAATATTTTTATCAAGCCAGTCCCATCCGCTTTGTTTATAATTGTATGGGTTGCTGTCATCTTCAAACAGGTTATAGTTTAAGTAAAACCTTATGGCGTTCATATGCATCTGGGTTAATCTCTGGAAATCCAGTTCGTTATGATGATACTGTGGAGGAATGGATGGGTTGGACCAGACCTCGTTTCCAAAGCATACTCCGTCAAGTAGAACTTTTTCGCCAGAAAAGCTTTTTATCAGATCCTTACCTTGAACTTTTACGAAATTGCCAGGGTAAAGTCCACAACCAAAGGAAATAGGGCTATAATCCTGAGTGGTTTTGTTGAAATGAGGAGCAACTATAATAATATCTGCCATGTTAATAGACTTGTCCATATTAAGGTCATAACCTGGATTGCATCTTTCTTCTCCAACGCTTGAATTAAAGCCTTTGGCTATCTCAATAATATCAGCCATATTAATGATGTTATCATAAGTTCCATTTCTTGGAATATCACCGGCCCATAAATCAACAGGACAAATTATAGAGCCCAGATAAAGATCGCTTGAAGCGTCAATATTCTTAATTTCTCTTGAGAGAAAACCAGGTTTGGATATGAGTATATTGACTTTTGACCCGGCAGGAATATCATCTATTTCTATATAGCCATTTGAATCTGTTTTTGAAGAAAGGGTTGTACCAATAATGCTTACAGTAAAACCCTCTTTGATTTTTGCAGCTGCATTTGGCAAGTCAGAAATATAACCAAATAGTTTATAACTTGAACGAGACGGAGTTGATTCAGCGGCAGAGTTTAGTGTAAAAACGCTTGATAGAAAGACAGACAAAAGTAAAAAGAGCGAAAATTGTTTTTTAAAATTGCTATAATACTTTATTTTCATAAAATTACCCCTTTATAAATGTATAAATATATTATAG
>JAUZPS010000086.1 GCA_030705945.1 Bacillota bacterium | reverse complement strand
CTTCCGCTAAATAAGCTGCAGAATTTTATCATTTGTAAACTCCTTTAATACTTAAGGATTCTCTTTAGTATAATTAAATTATAATAATGTTACATAATCAACATAAAGCGCTCTTTAAAATTCATCCATTACAAAATGTTTATTTTATAAAAATAAAGTAATCTTATAGATAACCAAATGTAAAATTAGTAATTTTTATGTATACATATTACGAGCATATATTAAGACTCTTTTTCACTAACCCTCACAATATCGGCGCCTAAACTTCTTAATTTTTCTTCAAACTTTTCATAGCCTCTATCAATAAGTCTAATGTTATGAACTTCAGTCACGCCGTCTGCAGTTAAAGCTGCAATGACCATTGCCGCGCCGCCCCTTAAATCTGTCGCCTTAACCGGCGCGCCGGTAAAAACCTCGGCTCCTTCAATAACTGCTATTCTACCCTCAACCTTAATTTTAGCTCCCATTCTCTTTAATTCATCTACATATTGGAACCTAAGATCCCATACGCCTTCAGTCACTGTGCTTGTTCCATCCGCAAGACATAACAGAACTGTTGCTAAAGGGTGCAAATCTGTTGGAAATCCGGGATACGGCAAAGTTTTGATATTTGCTTTATGTATTTCATCCGTTCCTTGAATCCTAATCCAATCCTCGCCTTCAACAACCTTAACATTCATTTCGATAAGCTTTGCGGTGAGGGATTCAACATGCTTCGGGATTATATTTTTAACTATTACATCGCCCTTTGTCGCCGCAGCCGCAACCATAAATGTTCCTGCTTCAATCATATCGGGTATTATAGAATGGGTAAGGCCTCCGCTTAAAACCTCGACACCTTTTATTTTAATAACGTCTGTTCCCGCGCCTTTAACATTGGCTCCCATTGCGTTCAAAAAATTGGCCACATCAACTACATAAGGCTCTTTCGCAGCGTTTTCGATAATAGTCGTCCCCTCAGCCTTCACAGCGGCAAGCATAAGGTTGATTGTGGCTCCTAGACTGACAACATCCAGATAAATCTGAGCTCCTACAAGTTTATCCGCTTGAACATTGACAACTCCATGCTCAATTGTCACTTTAGCTCCTAACGCCTCAAATCCTTTTATATGTTGATCAATTGGCCTGAAGCCAAAATCACATCCCCCAGGAAGAGCTACCTCAGCTTTTTTAAACCTGCCCAGTAAAGCTCCAATCAGATAATATGAAGCTCTTATACATTTTACCATGTCATAGGGAGCCGAGTAACTTTTTAAATACTGTGTGTTAACATTTATTGAGTTTTCATCTTCGAATTTGACCTCTGCCCCGAGTTGTGAAATTATATCTATCAAAACCTTAACATCACTTATCTCCGGTATATTCTCTATCCTACAAGGACCATCCACGAGTAGGGCTGCTGGAATTATAGCAACAGCGGCGTTTTTAGCTCCGCTTATATTAACTTCTCCTTTCAAAGCCCTTTGACTGCGAATAACATATTTATCCAAAATTATCCCTCAACTTTCAATAACTGAATTCAAGCTCAATAATTACTTATAATTCTAATTTATATAGACTTACTTTTATACTATGTTTAATTGCTAATTAATGATTTTACATGTTATATTCAATTTTAATTATAGCGCTTACAAAATCAATTTACAAAATAAAAACCTTATGAAAATCGTCAATTAATGAGCATATCATACAGAAATCACTATTAATCTTACATTTAACAATTAGGTAGTATCAAAAAGAAAACTTCACAACTGATCGTTTCAAAAACTTGATATAATGGGTTTTCGTCATATAAACTTGAACAATGAATTTTTTGAAACACCCTTAATAAGGTTATTAAAACTCTACTCCTCTAGTTTCTTTCCAGTAACAGCGCTGTAGTAATCCGGCTTTCTGCCTGAAATCACAATGCGCCATGCCAGCACATCATCATATGTAGTATTTGTTTGTTTGTCGTAATAATCCATATACCCCATATCTACCTTTTCAATAGTCGAATTACTTATATCTTGCATTTTTAGCAATATCTTATAAGCTTCAATCGTTTTTTGTCTTGGGTTAGCGCTTATTTTTCTGACATTGCGGTTCTTGAAATTCAACTCTTTAATGCCGTCAGCCCCAACTTGGGCTTGTATGTAATTATCATAAAATATGTACTTTTCAAAAATTTTGTTATATTCGAGCATATAAATATTATCTGATAATTTATATTCCCTGTCAATTTTAAAATCGCCAAATGGCAAGCCCATGCTTTCAATAGTTTCCTTTAATACTTTTTCAGCATCTTCCTGATTGATTTTCTCATTCTTGTCATTTAAACTTCCATCTGTAAATGAAAAGCCATTTTTATTAAAAATAAGCCGTTTTGATCCATTCTTCAATTCCCTATCGTTTACTATCCTACCTTCTACATTCGTCTTTAATAATACATCTGCTATTCTTACCTTATCCTGCGAATAGCCTCCATAAATAACTGTGGCGCCTTTATTAGGCGGTGGTATTTTGCATTTTATATTAACCCCTCTGCTGTTTAAAACCTCGACAGTATCTGATGTAAGTTCCTCTGTGGCCTTCTGTCCCCCGCCTAAGAATGCGGTATAGTTATTATAAAGCAGTATAATGTTTAGAGTTATAAACACAACAAGCAAAATATTTTTGGCTTTAGACCAATCCATACAGCCTCCTTTATTTTTTCCTCATCCTTACAGCATAGGAAGAATTCCCAGAAAGTTTTATAAACCAGTATGGTTCGATATCCTTTTTGACAGTTCCTGAAGCAACCTGATAGCACGGAAAAACGCTTCTTATGGATAAAGCCTTGCTACTGCCAGTATTTGAGAGTTTATTAGAAATATTACCCAACAAATCTGTAAAGGATACATTGTACTGATTATCTACAACAGGCTGGAACTCTTTTATAATCCAGTAACAGCTTAGCGCCCTATCTCCTGTTGCTTCTATCGTTATCGCATTTTTCAGAATTTTTTTGTCCTTATCGCTTGCTTCAAGGTTAAAGTAAACGGGTGTATCTTCAATCCGGTAATCAAACTTGAAGCTATATCTGTCATTTTCTTCACTGAAACCTGAAAAGTAAATATTTGCCCCTTTGACAAGGTCCTTTTTAGATCCTATAAACTCAGTCGCCTTATTAAAGGCATCCTCGAATTTGCCTTTACTGACAATTCCGTCCGATTGAAGGTAATTATATTCCAAAAGTCCGTCTTCATAGACCTTGTATGTATTTCCTATGTTTTTAAACACAGCGGCGTTAAGTTCTGTTGAAGGAATAAAATTATCCGCTTCTTCGTTTAAAATTTTAACACCTAATTTATTTAATCCAGGATTCTCTTTATCAGCATTACTCTTACCATTACTCGAATTGCTATTACTATCATCTTCTATTTTAAATTCATCAGGAGAACTGCATGAATAACTTTTATACGCATCATACTTACTGATTAGTCTGGCTGAAAACAGGGAATCTTGAGTCCTGTCTACAATAAATTTTTCATTGTTATTTTTAAATTCATCTAAGACGCTGAGACTTTTATATGTTGCTTTCTTATTCAGCTTTGATAATTCTTTTGCATACCAATCCTTACCCATGCCGGTATTTTTTTTAAAAGGCAGCTCATAGCTATAGATTTTGTTATTTACTTCATCTAATATTTTAATATTACAAGTATTGTCTGACTCGCTTTTAAAGTCGGGAATCATAATAATTTTATTTATGCCGGAGATTTCTTTATTAGTTATATTAACTCCAGAAGAATCCAAAAGCCAAGGCAGCATTCTTGAGTTTATATTAGAATAAAATTCGAAAGTAAAAGAAGGCTTTTCCATTAATTTAGCAAAAGTTATATCGGTAAGAGGCTCTACATGATTGCTTTTAATATCCCTATCAGTAAGAATATCCGCCAGATAGAGTTTCATGTCCGGATAAAGTTTTGAAAACAAATCATCACTTTTACTAATTATTAATGGATCTGCTTCAGAGTCTTGAGAAATAATAACGCGAAAAGGCAGAAACAAATCCTCTTTGAGTTCTGTAAGATCCTTTTGAGATGAAACAGTCTTCTTATTGAAGAAGCCTGTAAAAAAATAATTAGGAAACCCGTACTTTTTATAGTTCCACAGGATTCCTACTTGTATCAAGCTCGAAGCTATTAATATTATCAGTAAAAATAATTTAATTCTTTCCCATTTTGCCAGGTTCATTAATAACCCCAGATTTCATATATATTTATTTGAATATACCTTTAAAAAAGTCTGTAATTTTTGATATTCCATTTTTAATCTTATCTTTAATGTCTTCTTTTAATACAGTTATAGAGAAATCGCTAATCTGGATATTCTTATTTCTTTCAGAAGCTTTCAATTTTTTTAACTCTGCGCTATGGTAAGCAACTATTCTCAATTTATTCAAGCCATCTTGCGGAAGATCGATTTCTTTAATCAGTACTCCATACTTGCCTAATTCCCAACTGCTTTCGCCTTCAGTATCTGTAAAATCTATGTAGCCTTTGGTTTCCTTATCATATATCAGTAGCTTTACAACGATATCATCAATCTTACTTTCTTCCGAAACTCCACATAAAACGTATGACCTTTTAAAGGTGGATTCATATCTATTCGGTCTTGTAATGGTGACTAATATTTTATTGCTTGGCTGTGTGTCCGCACTGTAAATATAGTCGTCATCAAGCAGATCCGAAGAACCCGTCACCTTTTCCGGCAACGCTGCGTTAGATAATATAGACGCTGATAAAATAATTAATAACAAAACTACACTACACAACTTCTTAAACATCGTACAACACCTCAAAATGATTTAAAACTTAAATAAAAAATTTTTAATGATATTCTCTAGTTTAAAATTGACTGTTTGCATTTCCAAAATATTGTTTAAAAAACACGCTTTTTCTCGTCAAATGTATTTTTTAGAAATGACTTTAACTTATATAATTCTTCTAATCTAATTATACTACATTTTATGTTACAAATCTATTACATTGAATTTAAGATTAAATTACATCTGATCAGGTAGTATCAAAAAAACTTAGCAACTGGTCGTTTCAAAAACTTGATATAATGGGTTTTCGTCGTATAAATTTGAACAAGGAATTTTTTGAAACGCCCTTACATGTTTCGTGACGAACATTTTACATTAACTTTTAAAATCACCAAACATATACCTTGATTTAGGCAGTTTTAAGCATAATCACCACTTCAGTTCCAGTTCCTAATTCACTTGAAATAGAAATAGTTCCGCCATGCGCCTCTATGATTTCCTTTGCAATGGATAAGCCAAGCCCTGTTCCTCCCATTTCTCTGGATCTAGCTTTATCCACTCTATAGAATCTCTCAAAAACCCTCTTCAAGTCTTCCTGCGGTATACCTATACCAGTGTCCGCCACTTTAATATAAGCCATACTGCCGCTTATCCCCACTCTGACAGTTATTATGCCATTGTTATGCGTATATTTGATTGCATTGCTGATTAAATTTAAAACAACCTGATGTATCCTATCACCATCAGCGCATATTTCACCAGGGTCCTCATCAATAAAAAACTCAAGTGTTTGTTCTTTATTTTTTGCTTCTATGTCCATTTTATTTACGCAATTTTTAACAATATCTGCTAATAAAATATTTTTCATGTTCCAATGCATCTTCTGGTTATCGAGACTTGAAAGCTGCAACAAATCTTTAACAAGTCGCGTCATTCTGTCAGCTTCCGAGTTGATAACTCCAAGAAACTTTTCTGCAACCTCACTGTCTTTATATTCACCGTCTAATAAGGTTTCAGTGTAACTCTTTATTGATGTAAGGGGAGTTCTTAGCTCATGGGATACATTAGCCACAAATTCCTTGCGCATTTCATCAAGCCTCTGCTGCTCCGTAATGTCCTGCAACACCACTATGATGCCCTCAGCTTTATTCTCCTCATCTGTAAACAAGGCAAAATAGAATTTAATTATTTTATTCATAGTTCTAATATTTGTTTCTTTAGTTACTGAAGGCTCCGATGACAGCAACTCTTCAATGCTCACATCTAATGAGTAACTTTTTGCAAATTCGTTAAAGCTGAAAGTAGCTTCCTCAAGTCCAAGCATCTGTATGGAAGCTGGATTAGAGTGTATGATTTCGCCGCGTAAGTTAAATGCTATGACACCATCTGCCATATATTTCAAAATTGTTTCAATCTTGCTTTTTTCACTTGAGATTCCAATAATCTTCTGTTTAAGCTCCTTTGCCATAAAGTTAAAAGTCTTTGTGAGCTTGCCTATTTCATCCTCGGATTTTACATCGACAAGCTGATCAAAATCGCCACCGGCGACCTTTTGAGCCTTATGCATAACATTAATAATTGGAATAGTAATTGTTTTTGACAAAGCATACCCGATAAGCAGTGAAAGGATAATCGCTATAATTGAACTGTTCAGAACGTCAAGGTTAAGATTTTTAATTGTATTTTCAAGATCTCCCCTGTAGTATCTGAAATATAGTATATAATTCTTGCTCTTCGGCGTCCATGCATAGTCATAAAAGGCAGTACCATCTACAGTACGCATGAGCACCCCTTTATCTCCTACCTGTCCCGACATAGCTATAACAAAGTTTTTTGATTTGAGCAAATCTTCAGAATACGCGTTATAATCGATATTGCTATATTTATCATCATATACGGAGACAGCTCTGAGATTTTTGTCTACAATAGCCAAACTCCTATCATTTCCGATCAAAAAATACACAACTCCACCATACTTATCTAGAAGGTCTATTTTTACAGCCGAAGCATCCGCCATTGGATTATTTTTTAATTCCCATTTATCAAGACCTTTTTCAATGCTTTTTTTGAAACTGTTATAGTAGGTTGATTCAACGGAATTTATGAGAAACAACCACATTATTATCATAAGCACTAACGTTATTGATATAAAAATAGAGACTAGTTTCCACTGTAAACTACGCGAGAATTTCCAGAAAAACTTCTTAATAAACTTCCACCGTAAATTACTAAAATGCATTTTATCCCCTCGGATCAGCCTGAAATATCCTACTCGTCGTCTGATACTGCATATCTTTCAAAACCAAGAAATAAGACAGCCTTACTGTACTGAAATCAATTAATCTTTTGCATTTATCTATCGAAAATACCGTAAAACCATTTGTTATTTTGCCCCGCTAATGTAAGATTAATAATTTTAATATATATTACATAATTACATAAATTATTTTTTCGCGTATTTTCAATAATTTTATGAATATACGCGAAAAAAGTAAACTGCCTTACAAACCAATCATTAATAATTAAAATACCTTGTTAAAAAAGTATCCAACTCCCCTTTTGGTTATAATATATTCAGGTTCGCTAGGATTCTTCTCGAGCTTCTCCCTGATTCTTCTAACAGTTACATCAACTGTTCGCACATCTCCATAATACTCATAGCCCCAGACCTTTTCAAGTAAGCTTTCCCTCGAAAATATCTGCCCTTGTGAAAGAGCAAGAAACTTAACCAACTCAAACTCTCTCAAAGTCAACTCGATTATATTTTCCTCGTTTTTAATTTCATATCTATCAACGTCAATTACAAGATTACCCAACTTCAATACTCCTTCAGCCTCTGTTGGAGCATCCGATAACGCGGTTCTCCTAATATTTGCTTTCACTCTCGCCATCAATTCACGGGGACTGAAGGGCTTTGTAATGTAATCATCGGCGCCCAATTCAAGCCCTAAAACCTTGTCCACCTCTTCAACTTTAGCAGTCAACATTAAAATAGGCGTAGCAAGAGTTTGTCTTATTTTGCGGCAGACTGTAAATCCATCCATTTTTGGAAGCATTATATCAAGAAGAATCAGATCTGGCTTATGCTTTAAGGCCATCTCAACTCCCTGCTCTCCATCATAAGCCTCGATCGTATCAAAGCCTTCCTTTTTCAGATTGAATTTTAAGATGTCAACTATGTTTTTCTCATCATCAACTATCAGTATTTTTTTACTCACAAAACACACTCCTAACCAGGAATTTATTATCGTAGAACCTTCGAAAAGAGCAAAGAATCAATTGTATAGCAAAACCGTAAAGGGCTTTGTTTTCTAAAAAACAACCGACTTAATCCATATTAAATCAATTAATCTTTTATATTTAACTATTACAAAATACCGTTAAAACCATTCACTATTTTGCTCTGCTAAATGTAAGATTAATAATGATTTTAATACAACAATCTCAATATCCTAATATCATAGTATTTAAGATTTCAAAAGAAACCCTAATCCATTATAACATTTATAAATGAAAAAAGAATAATAATTTTATGGTTATTAAATATAAATAATTACCATTGATTTATTTCCAATATATGTTATAATTAGAATCAAGTGGTTTGTCCATTGTTTTCACATAATAATTTGCTCTGAAACAGAATTTCCCACACTACACGTTAGTTAGTTCAAAGCGCTTATGTGACGAATGGAACTTTCGGGCTTTTAGTTTTCCAACTGCCAATTATTATTATATTAATTATTATGCAAGATATTTGAAATAATGTCATTTGATTTTATGAAGTCAATTAAAGGAGGCTATTATTTCATGTCGAAAGAACTCATGTACTCACTTATTGCAAGAATGCACTTCCGATTAAACAAGCTTATCGAATGCAACAACTACGACCTTCTGAGCAACTCAGTTCAACATTATAGCAGGAGACTAGATAAGGTTCTCACTTGCTATAACAAGAAATTATCACCTTTTTAACACAACTTTCCAACCTCAAATTAAACAGCCGTAAAATGCGCAATAAAATTATCTACATTTAAGTATAAATTTCATATGCGCATGTTTGAGAAAATATGGCTGCAAGAATATTAATGATGTGGTAAAGTTAAGTTTTTAAGATCACTTCCAACATTAAAATCGTTATTAATCTTACACTTAGCAGAGCAAAATAACGAATGGTTTTAACGGTATTTTGCGATAGATAAATGTAAAAGATTAATTGACTTTAATATACGAAAGATAAACCAGAAAAAATTTCTACAATTTATTAATTATTACTGAGCTTTTTTATATGTCGGCACAATCATCTGGACATATTCCATGACTTCATCGGCGTCTGTCATTATGATCTCTTTTAAACGATCCAACTCGCGTTTTAAAAGAGCAAGGTCAGTAAAAACCGGCTGGGCTACAAATATTTTTTTATTGGCAGTGGACTTAAGGCCTTCTTCATCCATAAGCAACTCCTCATATAGTTTTTCACCCGGTCTTAAGCCCGTAACTTCTATCTTTATGTCTTCATCGGGTTCGAAACCTGATAATTTTATCAGGTTTCTTGCAAGATCATATATTTTTACAGGATTTCCCATATCAAGAACAAATATTTCCCCGCCATTTGCCATAGCTCCCGCCTGTATAACTAACTGGACGGCTTCAGGAATGGTCATGAAGAATCTTGTCACCTCAGTATGAGTCACAGTAACAGGCCCCCCCTGTTCAATCTGCTTTTTGAAAAGAGGTATGACGCTGCCATTACTTCCTAAAACATTTCCGAATCTGACTGCTACAAACTCAGTATTGCTGTGCTTATTTATGGCCTGTATTATCATTTCACCGATCCTTTTGGTCGCGCCCATTATGTTTGTGGGGTTTACCGCCTTATCCGTGGAAATGAGAACAAACCTTTTAGTTCCGTATTTATCTGCGCATTCCGCAACATTCATTGTACCGAATACATTATTTTTTATTGCTTCGGTAGGGTTTCCCTCCATTAACGGCACATGCTTGTGAGCTGCTGCATGGAAAACCACATTTGGTCTGTATTTTTTGAATATGCTATCTATTCTGTGCTTTTCTCTTATGTTAGCAATTATTGTGACTAAATCCAGTTTGGGATAGTTGTAAATAAGCTCATTCTGAATATCATAGGCATTATTCTCGTAATTATCCAGTATTATCAGCTGCTTAGGCTTAAATGAAGCTATCTGCCTGCACAACTCAGAGCCTATAGATCCCCCTCCACCGGTCACAATAACAACCTGATCTTCTATATACGAAGCTATCCTCTGAATATCAAGGTTGACCGGCTCTCTGCCAAGCAGGTCTTCAATATTGACCTCTCTGATCTTCTGTATCATAACAGTTTCATCAATAAGCTGCGCTACGGATGGAAGTATCTTTACCTTACATTGAGTCTTTGAACATTCATTGTAAATTTCATTAATAACCTGATTTGTCGCGCTTGGAATAGCTATTATAACCTCATCTATCTTCTTGCGGACTACTATATCAGCTATATCCTTATTCTGCCCAATTATAGGCACTCCGTTTATTTCTTTTCCGATCTTATATGGATCTTCGTCAATAATTGCTACCGGAATGCTGTTTAATTCTGTATGAAGCTTCAGTTCTCTTATTATTATGGCGCCTGCATTACCGCCACCTATTATCAATACTCTCTTTAAATTCTTCAATTGTATTTTCTCGCCCTTAACAATCCTTCTGAATACCCTGTATGCAAACCTTGATCCTCCAATAAGGAAGATATCCACTAAAAACGCTATTACAAATATACTCGCAGGTACGGTTATCTTAACAATAAATACCTCTCTTGATGCAAGTATACGATCAATAAAAACATAGCACTGCATCACAACATTTCCAATGAAAGCCGCTTTCACTATGTTTATCATCTCATATATTCCCGCGTATCTCCAAAGACTGCTGTACAGTTTGAACAGAGCATTTGACAATAATTTAACGACTGTGGCTACAATAAATATATAAAATATATTCTTTTTAACTTCTTGCGGTATTGCGCTTAGATCGCCGTCAAACCTTAATAAATAAGCAAATAATAATGCAAAATTTATTAAGAATATATCTAAAAGAACAAGTAGCTTTGATCTAATTTTTCTTCTCATATCAAGCTCCCCCCAATAAGCAGCTATATATTTTCTGTATCTCTTGATTAATCCCTTTGGCTATTTATCACACTTTAACGCTTTTTTCTTTCTCCTCAATTTCAACTTCCTGCCTTCCCTCAACGACACCTTTAGCGAATAAAACACTAAAAAATGTCTTAAATATAATTTTTATATCCAGCAAAAAGGAGTAATTTTTTACATAGTATTTGTCATATTCAACCTTAACAGGTATTGGCAGTTCATCTCTCCCATTTATCTGAGCCCACCCTGTTATGCCTGGCCTTATTTTGTTCACGCCTTCCTTCTCTCTTAATTCGATCAGATCATACTGATTGTATAACGCAGGCCTTGGACCTACAAAACTCATTTCTCCCTTTAAAATGTTAAATAACTGTGGAAGTTCATCCAGACTGGTCTTCCTTAATATCTTCCCAACAGGGGTTATAAATGCGTCGGGCTTATCAAGAAGGTGAGTAGGCACATCCTTTGGAGTATCTATATACATACTTCTAAACTTATATATGTTAAATTCCCTCTTATCCTTTCCAATCCTGCGCTGTTTGAAAATAACAGGCCCTTTAGAAGAAAGCCTTATAACAAGAGTTATGGCCAATATTAACAATGATAATAAAATAATAAGTATCATGGAAAAAAACAAATCAAAAGACCTCTTCATAAAACCCCTCTTCTTTCTATAATTATTCTAGTATCCCTTCATATATTATTCAACACAATATATTTCTTGTCCCATGTCATAAATCTTAAAAGCCCTTCATTAGGCTTGTAAAAACAGAGATTATATATTATTACTTTATCTGAATTTGCTTCATGCCATTTTAAGAACACCAAAATAATACATTTTGAAAAAAAACTTCCCTACCCAGTATATAAAACAGAAGCTTTTAAATCAACCCTAAATTCAAGGAAAACTTGTATATATATTAAATTGAATATAAATCCTTCATATTTAAATACCATAAAATCCCGGTAAAGAGTTTTTCACGTGAAAGCAGTATTGATAACCAAATGTAAAGTTTTATATCAGTTCGATTTGTAAAACCTTTTTCGCAACTTATATATTATAAAACTAATTTTAAATTTAGTTGTCTATATTAAAAGTGTGTAGAATAAAAATACCAAACTGCGAAGGTTTCTGTCAGT
>JAUZPS010000085.1 GCA_030705945.1 Bacillota bacterium | reverse complement strand
TAGTTGAAATGCTTGAAAGTATAATAGCTAGTATGGAAGCAAATGCTAGAAGCTTATTTTTCATACCTGAAACCTCCAATAAATTTAAAAGTGTCTTTTGTAATAATTTTATCAGAAATTTTTCAGAACCTATTGAACAACGGTATTAAACTTTGTTGCAATAAGAACTACATCTGATATATTTATCGCGCCATCTTTATTTATATCGTATCCCACAACATATCCAGGATTACCTATAACCGCATTGAATGCCGAAGCTAAAAGAATTACATCAGCCATGTTTATTGCTCCGTCATGATTTAAATCATAATTTATCGTAGTTGACGGAATTGATGTTGGGGTTGGGGTTGATGTAGGTGTAGGCGCGCTATTAATGAATTTCAACCAATTCAGATTTAACAGATATCCACTATCTCCAGTAAATTTCAGGTAAAGATTATGGGTACCAGTCACACTGCTTATATTGCATGTTGATGTGACCCATGTTTGCCAGTCACCAGTTCCTGTAATGGGACATGTGCCGAGCAAAGTTCCTGTTATGCTGTCAAGCCGTATTTCGATACTTCCTCCATTTGCGCCGCTTGACACCCTTGCTTGAAAACCTGTTGCTCCACTACCGAAATTGATATTGTTGTAAACAACATAATCCCCATTCTCTATATAACCTACATCCTGACCTCCCTCGTTACAGGTTTCAGTCTGTATCCCTGACTGAGTATTATAATCCTCTGCTTCAATCTGAGTAAATGCGGAACGAGGACCTGGAGTCGGTGTTGGCGATGCAGGGGTAAATGAAGGAGGAGTAGCATTACCAGTTACTCTTAGCTTCATATTGGATTCACCAAGCTTCACACCTTGCGCGTTCAACACGAATAACTTGTAAGTACCCGCGCTATATGGAACGGTAATAGAGGTAGCATCACCATTTGCTCTTGTCATTGTGGCTCCTTCAACAAAATTAGTTGTTCCTGATGGAGCAAACCACACAGAATTCGAAGAACTTCCACTGCTTCTGATATTTAACTTTGTACCTGCAGCTGTAGCGCAACTTGCTGGGAATACATAATCCTGACTCGAAATAAGATTACTTGGCATTATGTCCTTGTACTCTTCCTGGATTCCAGAATTCAAGCATGTATTGTATTGCGTAACAGGCCATACATTGTCTGATACCACAACTATAGGATCGATTTTGCTGTTTGGAGGATTTACGCCCATCTTATTAACTGTAGCATAGGTTCTTAGTATTGTAAGATCATGTTTTTGCCCATAGTCTTCACAGTTAATTGTGTATTTTACTCCAGGATCGATATCCAAAACATTGTCATTTTCGTTTATAAAAGTTGTTCCTTCGTCGTTATGGAGTCCATAAGTTGGTCCACCTGTAGCTGGTGGAATTCCTCTGACATAGTTTGAGTTTATATTTGTACCTGGCATCTGACCAATTGTATATATTGCTCCACTGTCATGAAGTCTTGTAAGGACATTGATAATGCGATTATTGCTTATTGTATTATTTTTACACACTGTTGAATCTTGGAAATTACACCAACCCCAACCTAAATGTATTCCATTATAAGCTGTTGATTGAACTTGATTATTTGTTATGCTGACAGATTCAACGAAATAAGATGTTATAGCCGCGCATCCACCAAAACCCGGGGCTGTACTAATATCATACAGCAAATTATTTGTCATTTTGATGTTCTTACAAACACCTTCAATACCTGCTGGATATTTTGCATGACTACTATTATCCCCAATATAAACATGTTGAGGATGACCAACAGTAATACCGCTAGATGTTATATCAGTAATAAAGTTTCCTGTAAGGTTTGAATTGACAACATCGTTTGACATGTTTATTCCATCACTGCCACTATGCTTCACTATATTTCTAGTAAAGTTTATAGAATCGCTGTTGTTTACATTTATCATTCCTGGTAAGTTATCGCAAAGATCATACTTTGTATTATGCCAGTTATCATTATAAAATGCTATAAAAGCATTCGCTCCCTGGCATGTACTTTTACCATGGGAACCAGCAATATTGACTAGACTATAATCTGTATTTTCAAAAGTTATCCCTTGGAAAGTTATATTCTTTACTCTATTTGTATTTGATTTTCCGGCAATATCAATAAGTTTCTCAACGTTGGGTGCTTCAACATCAGCAGTTGCCATGTTTTCACCGGATCTCATATAGTAATAGAGTGTTTTTGTAGTTTTGTCAAAGTAGAATTGACCTGGGGAATTCAAAAATTCAAATGCATTATATATCGTATGTGTACCTGAGGTCGAAAAAGCTGCACCCCACCCTGGTGTCTGTGCTATAGCCCCATAAGGTTGCTGCAATAGAAGTACCCTGTAATTGTCAGATGATGTAATGATATCTCTGACGCAAACGATATTTTCGTTCCATGTAGAGCCATTTACTATTTCAACGTCATCCTTATTGCTTGCGATGCTTGGCACATCTGATGTTTTATATTTTACGCCATCACTTTTACTTCCGCTCGTCCATGCCCAAGATGCTTGTCCAGATGTTACAGAATAAGTTCCATAACCGCCTTGAGCTGAAACTGTCTTACTCGTCATCAACGCTCTTTTATCATTAACATATAAATTTCTAAGTTTTGTTGATCGGTTCAATGTGGCTTTGTATATATTCCCACTGTGTTGAGTCCATCCTGTTACTTTTGTGGCGCCACTTAGAATTGGTACTTCTCCAGTATATGCCTGATAAATAATTCTAAATCCGTTTGTACCTGAATCTTGCGGACCAAATGCAATTGTGCTATTTATTTCATAAACTCCGCCTCTAAGATATACATATATATCACCCGTCATATTACTGTTGATAGTTCGTACTACATCGCGCGCTTTTGAAATTGTCTGAAATGGCGCGCTTAAAGTCCCTGGATTACTATCACTTCCTGTGGGTGACACATAGTAAGTTGCCTGAGTTGCTGCTTTAACAATAGGCGCCAATATTGGATTGGCAGTAATTACAGACATCATAAAAAGTAAACTTGTCACCCAAATAATGCTGCTCTTTATAATCCTATTTTTCAACATCGCCTTCCCCCCCATTAAAATATAAATTTTATTTAAATATATATAATTTAAATTTACAAAAACTTTGATAAAATTGACATGCAGAAATAAGTCCTATTATTTGTACCATTTTTACCAACTTGTATTATTAGTTTATAAAAATCCATTAATTAAGATTTATAAATATATAAAACTTCTTAATCTTGAAATTATCGCCAGCAAAAAAAGAAAGCCATTTTGAACAAATTACTGGCTTTCTTTTTTAATATAATTTATATTATGAAATATTATGTTATTTTAATAAATTAATTCCCCAAATCAGCTTTTATGGCATTATACCAAACATCCGCCATCTTACCATAACCTGCAGCATTAGGATGTACTCCATCCCCCAGATCAGACACGGTAAGCGCTTTATTCATGTCAACCATATATACGGGCTTGCCTTGACTAACCTTGTTTTGGACTATGGTTGGAATTTGCGCATTGTAGGATGTCACGTCTGCATAGCTTATTGGAATAATTTTAGCAACATAAAGCTTTCCACCTGATGGTAATTTTGCGCATATCTTATCAATTAATCCACTTAATCTCGTTGGAGCATTATTTAAATCGTATTTCTGTGAAATATCATTCGTACCAATATGCAACAACACGATTTTGGGTTTATATGTATCCATCCATGTATTTATGTTACTATCAATCTGATCTATTCGCCATCCTGAATGCCCTTCATGATTCTTATCACCAAGTTCTGAAGGTCCACCAGTCATTGAACCAACAAAATCTACTGTCTGTCCGTTGCTTATAATATTTTGCCACAATTTAGTCCTGTATGCTCCTGCTACTGTTATTCCATCAGTTATTGAATCACCCAAAGGCATTACTTTGGTAGTAACTTTTACACTTGGAGTTGGGGTAGGTGTTTTAGTTGGTGTGTTGGTTGAAGTTGACGTTGGCGCCATAGTCGGAGTTGATGTGGGCGCTTTTGTTGGCGTATTGGTTGAAACAGATACAGTTTTACCAAAATTTCCAGCAATGATTATAACATCAGACATATTTATTGATCCATCATCATTCAAATCGAATGAAGCAGCATATTTGGGATCTCCTTTTACAGTATTAAAAGCGCTTGCTAATAGAACAACATCAGCTAAGTTGATAACACCATCATTATTGATATCACCTTTTGTAGTGACAACAGGATTTGATGGTTCTGAACTGCCTTCAAAAGTAAACCAGTCAATATTTACTGCCCCTGAAAATACCAGATATAGGTCATTTACTCCTGTTACATTATTTATTTTGCAGGTTTGTTCCTGATATGTATTCCAATCTCCTGTAGATGCAACTGGTAATGTACCTATAAGAGTACCAGTCGGACTGTTCAATCTCAATTCAATATTTGCTGAACCAGTATCTGCAATAAGCGTCTTAAAAGAGGTTGCGCCACTACCAAAATCCAACTTGTTAAATACCAGGTAATTGCCATTTTCTATATAGCCTACTCCACTTCCACCATTAGTCGTTGTTATTGTTTGAATTGTCGAAGAATTCAGACTGTTGTAGCTTTCGGCTTCTAGTTTTGTGAAAGCGCTTCTTTGAACTATCGGTGTCGTTGGTGTGGGCAACAACGTTGGTGTGGGTGTCCCATCTGCTGGTAGAGACACATTTGCCAGATAATCCTTTAACCATGTCAGCGCAGTTCTCTCACCGCCACTAGAATTCATTAACCATGTATTGTCTATCCATGTAGCTTTATACTGATATCCCCATAAAGTAATACCTTTTACATATGGGCTTTCATATAAAACCGGAAACTTTTCTTTATATCTGTTTAATTGTGTAGTATCATCTGCGCCGGTCATGTCAAGTTCAGATACATATATTGGCAAGCCTGTAGCTCCCAATATGTTCAGTACATTCTTCATTGTGCTTACGGATACTGTATCCATATTGAACTGATGGCATTGTATTCCAATACCATCTATCAATCCTTTACCCTTTAATATGTTTATTATCTTGACATAATTATTTGCTGCATTAGTATCGCCTATTATTCCATAATCATTGATAAGCAGTTTTGAATTTGGAAATGCTGCTCTTGCCTGTTCAAATGACCACACAATCCAATCCCAGCCGGTGGATCCGGAACCACCAATTGCGTTTCTGAAAGGGGCTGGTGAATGTAATGGTTCATTAACAACATCTACAAAGTCAGATTTAGGAAAATTTTTACCAGCTGCTTGAATCCATTCCAATACTTCCGCTTTCTGATCAGCCTCAGAAAGACTGGTTATCCAACTTGGATACTGACTTCCCCATACCAATGTGTGGAACTTGAAGGGTATGCCATTACTTTTGGCATAGTTGTATATGGTTTGAGCATTGCCCCAACTCATATTGTCCCGGCTTCCTTCAACACTCCCCCACTTGGTTCCATTCTCTGGAGTAACCTGGTTCCAGTAGGTCCCAAAGTTCGAAGGTACACTGCCAGCAATAATATTGCCAACCCATTTGCTGCCTTTTGCCATTGCAGCATCAGCTGTTCTTGTCATCGTAAAAAAGCATAAAAACATCATCATGAATAGTACAATGACACTAACCAGTTTTTTTGTTCTTGTTGCGTACATATACATCCTCCTCAAATATTTAATATAATATAATAATATCTTTAATTTTATTAATTGGAAAGTAATAAATAAGTATCCATATTAATATGAATTTATATCATTTAATAACAATTTAACATGCATAAATAAGACTGAATTTTTGTACTATTCTGATAACTTTATATAAGTTGCGAAAAAGATTTTACATTAAAAATGCAGTTAATACGTCTGCATTTTTACTATCAAAGCTGAACTTTTCGCAACTTATGAATCAAGGTATATATTTTGCAATATAAAAAATGATGTAAAATGTTTATTGCAAAATATATAGTTAAAATAATGTAAATAACTTGACTTATTTATGTATGTAGATTTTTTAATAATTACTGTAAATTTAAATTATATAAAACATCAGAAGAATTTACCAAAAGTGAATACTACTGATGTTTTATAGTTTTTTCATTTTTATACTTAATAAATAAACAACTTTAAAATTGATTTTATCAAACTGCTACATGGAGTAAATATCAGCCACTTTGCAGATGGTTAAATTAAGATTTATAGTTGTTTATCTGCAGCTCAATAATTATATAAAATTAAATTGGAGGGGAGAATATTTAATGAAAAAATCATACTTATTAATTATCCTAATCTTAGTAGGTATAATTGCCACTTTGCTTGTGAATATCAACGTAAGAGCATGGGATAATGGAATTGCCAAGACACCGCCTATGGGGTGGAACAGTTGGAACATTTTCCATGAAAACATCAATGAAACACAGATCAAACAGATAGCTGATACTATGGTAAGTTCAGGAATGAAGGACGCCGGTTATATTTATCTTAACCTTGACGACAACTGGATGGCTAATCCTGCCCGTGATTCCAACGGAAACCTAATATCAGATCCCACACGATTCCCAAGTGGCATAAAAGCTTTAGCGGATTATGTCCATGGCAAGGGACTTAAACTTGGAATATATGGAGATCGTGGCGCTAAGACATGCGCCGGAGTTGCCCAAAGCGGAAGCAAGGGTTATGAAGATCGGGACGCAAAAACATTTGCATCATGGGGGATTGATTATTTAAAGTATGATAACTGTAACATACCAAACGGAAGTGATATGAAAACTGATTATCAGAAAATGCAGACTGCGCTTGCCAATTGCGGAAGACCGATAGTATTCAGCATATGCGCATGGGAGTACCAGAGCTGGATGCCTTCTACCGGTAACCTATGGCGTACAACTCGTGATATATTGGATCAATGGGATGGTACAGGAAATGCTTATGGTTTTGTGGGAATAATAAATTCAATCGATCAGAACTCCAAATACACAAGTTCAGCAGGACCGGGAGCATGGAATGATCCTGACATGCTTGAGATAGGAAACACCGGCTGTACGGTTGAAGAATATCGTACACAAATGAGCATGTGGTGTATGATGGCATCTCCTCTTCTTTCTGGAAATGATATAAGGAAAATGTCACAATCTATAAAGGATATATTATTGAACAAGGAAGTAATCGCTATTGACCAAGATTCTCTTGGTAAACAGGGTTATAGGGTTAAAAGTTCAAACGGCAATGAGGTTTGGGTTAAGCCCCTCGCTGATGGTACGAAGGCAGTTGCATTGTTAAATAGAAACTCTTCAACTCAAAGCATCACTGTTAACTGGTCTGATATCGGTATTACAGGCAGCGCTTCAGTTCGTGATTTGTGGGCTAAAGCCGATAAGGGAAGCTTTAATGGTTCATATACCGCATCAGTAGCTTCACACGGTACAGTTGTGCTGAAAATTTCTACCGGACCTGTCAATACACCTGTTCCTACGCCTACTCCGGCGGAGATAAGCGCATTTACAAAACTTGAAGCAGAAAACTACAATGACATTAATTCTTCAACTATACAAATAGTTGACACAGTAAATGGCGGCAAAGGTGTAGGCTATATTGAAAACGGCAATTATCTGGTATATAAAAGAATAAATTTCGGTAATGGCTCAACATCATTAAAAGCTCTGGTTGCAGATTCTTTAACAGCAAATATTGATATCAGATTAAACAGTCCAACAGGTACTCTAATCGGGACTCTTAAGGTAGCTACTACAGGTGATTGGAATACATATACGGAGCAGACTTGCGATATAAGTAAGGTCACAGGCGTTAATGACGTTTACCTTATGTTTTCAGGAGCAGTAAATTTAGATTGGTTTACATTCGCTGGTTCAAACACACCAACCTCTACCAATACAAGTACATATACACCCACAAATACTTCTGTTGCTTTTACGGGGGATTTTAATGGTGATGGGGTTGTAAACATGGCAGACATTATCATTATGGCAGGGTCATTTAACTCTGTTCTTGGAGACAATAAATATAATTTATTGTATGATGCGAACAAAGACGGAGTTATCAATATGTCAGATGTTATGGTTCTTGCTTTAAAATTTAATACTTTCGTAAATTGACTATGCTGTTGGAATAAAAACTCAAGGAAGAAAGCGTCTATATCTTAAAAACATGTTGTTTCAGTAAAACAAAATTAAATTTTTACCAAACTTGGAGGTAACATTTATATGTTTAAGAAATCAATTGGTTTTATATTAATATTTGCATTAGTTCTCAGCAGTCTAATGTCAATACCCTCATATGCTTTAAATAATCCTATTGCAAAAAAAGTAGGGAACTCAAATCCTTTAATGGACTATAAACTTGGAGCTGACCCTTATGCAATTACTTATAACGGAAGGATTTATATCTATTTGTCAAGTGATGAATATGAGTATTCCAACGGAACTATAAAAGATAATTCATTTAGTAATCTTAATAAAGTTTATGTTTTGTCTTCTTCTGATATGGTGAACTGGACAGACCATGGCGCAGTTCCTGTTGCAGGCGCTAATGGACTTAACGGCGGCAAGGGAATTGCGAAATGGGCAGGCGCTTCATGGGCTCCAGCAGCTGCTCACAAAGTGATAAATGGCAAGGATAAATTCTTCCTTTACTTTGCAAACAGCGGAAGCGGTATTGGCGTACTTACAGCAGATACTCCAATCGGACCTTGGTCAGACCCCCTTGGAAAAGCGCTTGTCACTCAAGGCACTCCTGGAATATCTGGTGTTACATGGCTATTTGACCCAGCTGTTTTAGTGGATGATGATGGTACTGGATATCTATATTGCGGCGGAGGTATACCAAATGACAAAGATCAAACATCAATAGCAAATCCTAAAACGGCCAGGGTTATAAAATTGGGCGCAGATATGACAAGTGTTGTAGGAAGCGCATCAACTATTGATGCTCCTTTTATGTTTGAAGATTCAGGAATTCACAAGTACAATGGAACATACTATTATTCATATTGCATTAATTTCTCCGGCACACATCCTTCAACATATCCTGCAGGTGAAATAGGTTATATGACAAGCAGCAGTCCTATGGGACCATTTACTTACAAAGGACATTTCCTGAAAAATCCGGGAGCTTTTTTCGGAGGTGGTGGAAATAACCATCATACCGTTTTCAAATTCAATAACGAGTGGTATGTAATTTACCATACCCAAACTGTCAGTACAGCTGTTAATGGAAGCGGGAAAGGGTACCGTTCCCCACATATTAATAAACTTGTATTCAATACTGACGGAACAATTCCTGAGGTAAAATGTGATTTGGCAGGTATAGCGCAAATTGCTGATCTTGATCCATACAAAAGGACTGAGGCTGAAACCATCGGATGGAATGCAGGCATAACCACAGAAGTATGTTCCGCTTCAGGTGGTCCAACAAGTAACATGGATGTTACAAATATACATAATGGCGACTGGATTGCAGTAGGAAATGTTAGCTTTGGAACAAGTAGCGCTGCTTCGTTTAAAGCTAATATAGCTTCCACTGTAGGTGGTAAAATTGAAATACGTCTTGACAGCGCTACAGGTACTCTTGTTGGTACCCTTGATGTTCCATCCACTGGAGGAGCGCAAACATGGAAAACTGTTGAGACCAATGTTAACAACACTACCGGTACTCACAAAGTATTCTTTGTATTTACCGGATCGGGTACAAGCAATTTGTTTAACTTTGATTACTGGCAATTCTCGGCAAACAACAGTCCAACACCAACTAATACTCCTACCAGCACACAAACAAACACTCCTACATCTACACCAAAGCCAACCAATACAACTGTACCAACACCAAAAAATGTTGAGGATGTAAATGGTGATGGTATTGTGAATATGGCCGATGTTATCCTTATTGCAAGCGCTTTTAACTCAGTTAGCGGAGAAAGCAAATATAATGTAAAATATGATTTGGATAAAAACGGAGCAATTAACATGTATGACGTTATAATTATTGCTGCAAAATTTAATCAAGTTTTATCTTAATCAGGCAAGATGAAGTTTTAGACACTATTTATTATTACATTTTATTTTGAGACAACTAAGTTTTCAAATCGCTATTGTCTGCTGATTAATACATAGTACTTCAAAAAACCCAGAGAATTTTCTGTAAATTCTCTGGGTTTTTAATGCCTAACATTGCAAATTTTTAGAAACTCATTTGCTCTCTCCTGCGTTTTAACTCTTATCATTACAGGCTTTTTCTTACTTCCAAGTTGTAACAATGAATCACACACCTTCATAACACTTCTCATATTGTATTTTCTATTATTCCATTAGTTTTTATACGTATATAATGTCCTTAATTTTATTCTTTTGCCTATTTTGCCTTATCACTTGACATTTATTTTGTATTACGAACTACAAAAGTTATGACAAAATGTTATAAAGTTATGACAAATAGTTATTGATTGCCGTGTTATAATAATGCAGATTAAGGGGTATTCCATTAGCTATATAAAAAGCACTATTAATCTTACATTTGACGGAGCAAAATAACGAACGCTTTAACGTTATTTTGCGATAGGCAAATGTAAAAGATTAATTGCTTTTTATATATATATTTTGCAATAAACATTTTACATACTTTTTTATATTGCAAAATATACACCTTGATTCATAAGTTGCGAAAAGTTCAGCTTTGATAGTAAAATGCAGATGTATTAACTGCATTTTTAATGTAAAATCTTTTTCGTAACTTATATAGTTTGGTCCAGTTTATGGATTATCCGTACTGTTTAAACTAATTTTTTAGGGAGGTATGTACATAATGAAATTCAAAAGAATTCTAACATGCGCATTGACAGCTACTATTCTGCTGTCAAATTTGATTCCACTTCAAGGAATCGCAGCACCAAATCAAAACAACACAAAAATCGAAACACAAACCAAGGTTTTAACCGATGATGCCAAGTCTGGCATGTTACATGGTGTAAAGGAGCCCTCTGCCGAGACAAAGGAATGGGCTAAGAAAAACATGAAAAAAATTAAAGCTATCAAGCCAAATAAGGTTGGACTTGATAGAATCAAAAAGGTCTCACCTAATATTAATATGGATAAGGTTGTCCCCGCAGATATCGGAGATGAATTAAGCACAGAGTCCCAAAATACAGAAGCATCTCCTACAAAAGGTTCTGCGCCAATAAACACCACTAACTCTATCAGAGCTGCATCTGCATCCACTTCTTCAACTTCAGCAAATGTAGCTGCTGCATCAACAATATCCACACTTACAGGCTCTTCTCTTCCTAATTATGTGGATAACAGCCAGTTAGACTGTTTCCCTCCTATTCGTGATCAGGGAGGAATTGGTTCCTGCGCAGCCTTTTCAACCACCTATTATCAGTTGACACACATGACAGGATTGGCTTTAGGTTGGAACACTAAAGACAATCAGGATAATACCAATAAGATGTCGCCTAAATGGACCTATGACTTTGCAAATTACGGCTACGATTCTGGTTCAAATGAAACAGACATCTATAGAATACTGCAGGAAAACGGATGCGCCACCTGGAGCGATTTTCCATACAGCGGTGATAAAACCAATCCCATAAACTATACTCAAATATGTCAAAATAAAGCTGTATGGGAAAATGCATTCAGATATCGTATTAAAGAATGCGGAACAGTGCCAGTTGATAATGTATCCTCAAATAAGGATCAGAATCTTGAAACGATTAAAAACATGCTTGTCGACGGTTATGTATTAAGCTTTGCCTGCATGGGATTTGATTTTAATTCTGGTTATGTAATGAATGATCCTTCAACATCCGCAGATGATTCTTTTGTAGGACAGTGCGAAGTTATTTGTATGAAGAGTGGTCCCTATGGTCATCAAATGACAATAGTAGGTTACAATGATGATATTTGGATCGATATGAATGGAAACGGCACCGTGGAAGCTGGTGAAAAAGGCGCCTTCAGGGTTGCTGACTCCTATTTAAATTCATTCAACAATGGATTTTATTGGCTGTCTTACGATTCAGTAAATAGTACATCAAGTGTTCCTGGCTTTATAGCTCCTCCTTCAGGAAGGACATTATCC
>JAUZPS010000084.1 GCA_030705945.1 Bacillota bacterium | reverse complement strand
TGTTTATCTTTTGGATAAATAGATAAAAATTAACTAAAAAATTCTTTATATAATGCTTTTATAGCAGTTTCGCAGTCACTAGCCCTTACCCCAAACATCATGCTGACTTCTGAGGAACCTTGATTGATCATTTCGATATTCACTTTCTCTTTTGACAGAGCATTGGTCGCTCTAGCAGACAACCCGACAGTATGTCTCATGCCCTCGCCAACGACCATAACCAAAGCTAAATTTGGCACAATTTCAATATCATCAACAACCAATTCTTGTCTTATACGGTTTATTACATTCTTCTCCTTCTCATCGCTTAATTCTTTGGACCTTAAAACAACCGACATATTATCAATTCCGGAAGGAACATGTTCATAGGATAGACCTTGCTCTTCAAGTATCTGGAGAACTTTGCGTCCAAAGCCAACTTCCCTGTTCATCATATATTTGCTGATATAAAGGATGCTAAACCCTATATCTCCTGCTATTCCAGCAATAATTCCATTATCTGAAGTTCTTTCCTTAACAATCATTGTTCCACGCGCTTTTGGATTATTGGTATTTTTTATACATACAGGAATACCCTTTCTATAGACAGGCTCAAGCGTTTCTTCATGCAGCACAGAAAAACCAGCGTAAGATAATTCTCTCATTTCTCTATACGAAAACTCTTTAATTGCCTTTGCTCCGGGAACTATATTTGGGTTCGCGGCAAAAACCGAATCCACATCTGTAAAGTTTTCATAAACCTCTGCTCCAATGGCTGCAGCTATGATTGACCCTGTAATATCTGAACCGCCTCTTGGGAAAGTAACTACATCACCGTGCTTGGAGTATCCAAAGAAGCCTGGAAATATTTTTATACCAGGAATATCGTTTAGTGACTTAAGATTTTCAAATGATTCTGATAAAACTCTGGCATTACCGAATTCATCACTTAAAAATAACCCCGCGTCTTTGGGATTTATATATTGAGCTTCAAATCCTTTACTCTTTAAATAGGCGGCAAACAGTTTGGCCGAATTATCTTCACCAGCAGCTTTCAACGAATCCATCAACTTACCTTCATGAGTGACGGGACCTGATAAACGGCTCTTAATATCTGCGGCGATGACTTCTGTTATAGTCCCGTCAAGCCCTAATTCCCTTGCAATGTCATCAAACCTTGCTACAACTGCTTTCATTTCATCGACAGCCGCTCCAGTTTTTATATATTTTTCAGCGCAGCTGATCAGTAAATCTGTAACCTTTATATCATCTTTTGACCGTTTCCCTGGCGCCGAAACGACAACTAACTGTCTATCACTATCGGATGTTACGATTTCACACACTTTCTTAATCTGTTCAGCTGAAGCAAGAGATGTTCCCCCAAATTTACATACCTTCATTTTTTCTCCTCCTAATTCATATTCTAAAATGTTTATTGCAAAAAATATATATCAAAGAACATTAATAAATGATATAACCTCTTTAATTGAACCGGTACCCTTTAATTGTTCGACTTTTTCCTTTTGATTAACTTCAGTGTCTATTGAAGTTACAAAGGCAAGTTCTTCTTTTTTTCCCTCATTAATAGAGTTAATCCAATCGACGCTGCCAAACACTTTTTTTATAAGTTTTTCAGCTTCTTCAGTATTTCTTACCTTTACTCTTACAAAATACCTGGTTTTTACGCTTTCCGGATCAACCATGTTTTCCTCAGTATTGATATTCCAAACGTTTCTACCACTATTGTTTTTATGCTTTACAACTTCAATAATATCAGCGACAACAGCGCTGGCGGTAGGCAATTTTCCTGCTCCGCGGCCGTAAAACATTACGTCGCCTATAGCATCGCCCCTTACAACAATAGCATTAAAAACATCGTCTACGTTTGCAAGAGGATGGCTTTTTTGAATTATCGCAGGGCTTACAGTTGCGTGTATTTTATCTCCTACCTTCATGCTTCTGCCTACCAATTTTATAACTGATTCCATCTTTTCAGCATAACGCATATCCTCTAAAGTAATCTTCGATATACCTTCTGTAGGTATCTTTTTGTAATCTACATATTCATTGTATGCAATTGACGATAGAATTGCAATTTTCCTGCAAGCGTCATGGCCTTCTATATCCGCAGTAGGATCAGCCTCAGCGTATCCATTAGCCTGAGCCTCCTTAAGAGCCGTATTAAAGTCTTTTCCCGCCCTTCTCATCTGGGTAAGTATATAATTAGTAGTACCATTCAATATTCCTGTAATATGCGTAATTTCATTTGCAGCAAGGCAGTTATGCAGCGGTCTTATTATTGGAATACCTCCGCCTACGCTTGCTTCAAATAGATAATGGACATTATTTTCAGCCGCCATTTTAAGAAGTTCCGGTCCATGTGTGGCGACAAGCTCTTTATTGGAAGTTATTACATGCTTTCCAAGTGACAAGGCTGTCTTAGTGAACTGATATGCTATTCCAATGCCTCCGATAGTCTCAGCTACAACTTTTATAGACTCATCGCGGAAAACTTCATCGGCGTTCTTAGTTAGAAGTTCCCTGTCAGGGCTATCCGGGAAATCACGAATATCTAATATCTTTTTAACAGCTATTTCTTCGCCAGCTCTCTGAGCAATACTGGAAGCATTTTTCCTTACAACCTCTACAACCCCTGAACCTACTACTCCATATCCTAATACCGCAATATATATCATTATAACCACTCCTATTATTCTCTTGCGAGGATCTCCTGCCTGCGAACCCCCTCGATTTTTGCCATCTGGTTCATTAAATCCTTAATATCAGTTACCATTTCCGCTGTCTCAATTGATATTGTCACGTCAGCAAGACCATTTATCGGAATATTCTGATTAATTGTTAAAATATTTGCTTTTGCAATAGCAATCTGATTGATAATACTAGACAGTATACCTGAAAAATCCTCTACCACAAAAAACAAAGTCATGACTTTTCCGCGGGAAGTCTCGTAAAATGGAAAGACACAATCCTTATATTTGTAATATGCGCTTCTGCTCAAACCGACTTCCTTAACCGCGTCGTTGACAGCTTTAATATTGCCTTTACTAAGTATTTTTTTCGCTTCAATGACCTTTGAAAAAACCTCAGGCAGCACTGAAACATCAACTAACAGATATGTTGAATCCTTTTTCATATTCACTCTCGCTGTCCTTGTATTGCGCACATTTGTTTTTGTGTCGCAGAAATATATTAGCATATTAACAACTTAATTTCAATACCATATTTGAATTTAATAAATTATAATCAATATATATCGGTTATATTTATGAATATTAGAATCAGCATTACAAATAATAATTTATAGATTTTGAATATAATTTGGATCTAACTTTATAATTGAGGTGTAAACTATGAAAATAAGACTTGGAGTTATAGGAACCGGACTTGCGTGGGAAAGGCTTCATTACCCTGCAATCAAGGAGTTAGAAGATAGATTTGAAATTGTCGCTTTGGCTAATAGAACAAAAGAAGACGCTCTCTCATTTGCTCAAAAAATAAATCTGGACCCTAAAAATGTATATTCCGATTACAACGAAATGCTAACAAGAAATGATATTGACGCTGTAGATATCCTTGTTCCCATTGAATTAAACTATGAAGTATCTGAAAATGTCGCCAAAGCTGGTAAAAACTTTATATGCGAGAAGCCAATGGCTCCAGATCTTGAGCAGGCTAAAAAATTTCTTGAACTCTCTAAGAAGTACAATGTAAAGATGATGATTGCCGAAAACTACAGATACAATGAGGAAAGCAATAAAATCAGAGATATTGTTAATATGGGCAAAATAGGAGATGTAGTATATTTTATAAAGAACAATATCAGCTGTTTCCCGTGTGAAATGGCCCAAGATACCTATGCAGGTACCGAGTGGAGACAACACCCTGATTTTCCAGGTGGCGCATTTTTAGACGGGGCTCTGCATGATCTGGCAGGATTAAGACATATATTTGGAGCCGTAGAGTGTGTTCAGGCTTTTGGCAAGCCTCAAAAGGAAGACTTTAATCCATATGTCTCGGTAAATACTAACATCCTTTTTAAAAATGGAATAACTGGTTATTATACCTACTTCCCTTCTGGGAAAGAACCTCAGAAACCTTATGTGGGCTTCAGAGTTTTTGGAACAAAAGGCGAAATCTATCTCGAAGAAAAATCCTGCGGCATAATAAATATCGCGTATTACGATGGAAATTCAGAAATGGTAAATTATACGCCTGAAAGAGGCTATTACAATGAGTTGCTAAACTTCTTTAATTCAGTTAATGGAACAGAGCAGATTACTGTAACTCCGGAATTAGAATTTGGAGATGTAAAAATGGTATTTGATATAATGGAATCAATAAATAAGAGAGAGATTATTTATGTTGATGATGTTAGTAAAATAGCCAAGGAAATATATCTAACAAGCGACATGGAACATCGCCCGCATTTTATACAGTAAGAATTGAGTTTATAAGAATTAGTAAAAAAAGGATACCTCAAATCCAAATCTATCGGTATCCTTTTTGTTTTATATTTAAATTGTCAGAATGTTCTCGACTACAGATTTCATTGCCTCTTTTTCACAGACTGTCTTATGTCTTACAGGTCTTTTATCCAAATCCTTTAGTCCATCAGGCACAGTAAGGTTGCATTTTTCTGCTAAAATCCCCAACAGCTCAAACTCGCTCTTGTTATTAATGCTGTTTTCTCCAAAAATAGCTTTAACAACACTCTCATTAAATTTGAACGGGCTCGCGGTTGACGCAATAATTGTTTTTGTCATATCCCCTGTTGATATTACATATTTGTCATAAACATCAATTCCAACAGCAGTATGAGTGTCAATAACGTAACTATATTCATTGAAAATACATTCTATTGTCTTTAATGTTTCTGCTTCGGTAGTAAATCCGCCCCAAAAGTTCTTTGAAATCTTCTTTTTAGTATCGGGGTCAATTGTATAGACTCCTTCTTCTTTTAAGGATTTCATCCATTCGGTGATAAGCCATGAATCGTGTTCGGTAATTTCAAACAATAACCTTTCAAGATTGCTTGAAATCAATATATCCATAGAAGGCGAACTTGTCTTTTTAAATTCTCTTCTTCTATCATAAACGCCTGTTTTTAAAAACTCAGTTAAAACATTATTTTCATTTGAAGCGCAAATCAGCTTATTTACCGGAAGTCCCATTTCCATTGCATAGTAAGCTGCCAGTATATTTCCAAAGTTTCCTGTTGGAACTACTATGTTTATTTTATCTCCCTCTTGAATCTCCTTAGTCTTTATAAGGTCTGCATACGCAGAAAAATAGTACACAATCTGAGGAACAAGTCTGCCCCAGTTTATCGAATTCGCTGATGAAAATTTAAACCCGTTTTTACTCATTTTATCATTCATGGAGTCATTGGTAAAAATAGCTTTAACACCATTCTGAGCATCGTCAAAGTTACCGTTTACCCCAACAGAATAAGTATTGTTTCCTTCCTGGGTCACCATCTGCATTTTCTGAACCTGGCTTACGCCTTCGCTTGGAAAAAATACAATAACTTTTGTCCCCTTAACATCTTTAAATCCTTCTAGAGCTGCTTTTCCGGTATCCCCAGAAGTTGCGACAAGTATGACTGTCTCATCTGTTTCGCCTGTTTTTGCTACTGCTTTAACTAGAAGATGAGGCAGTATCTGCAGGGCCATGTCTTTAAACGCGCAGGTAGGTCCATGCCACAATTCAAGCACATGCACGTTTTCATTGAGTTTTACTACAGGAACTATATCATCGGATCCGAATTTTTCTTTTGTATATGCTAAATTTACGCATTCAACAAGCTCTTCCATGGAATAATCATCGAGAAAATGCTTCAGAATTTGAACAGCTCTTTCCTGATAACTTAAATTAACTAAACCATATATTTCATCAGGGCTGAGTTTAACCGGACTCTCAGGAACAAAAAGGCCTCCATCAGGCGCAATACCCATCTTTATAGCCTCAGCTGAAGATTTAGACTTAAGGCCCCCTCGTGTACTTTCATAAAACATAATAATCCTCCTAAATTTCCCATTTGTGTAACTTTTCGTACTATACAAAAAAATATTGCAGTATATTTTCGTTGTTATTTCGTTATTAAAAAATTCTATCCCTTTTCAATATTAAAAGCGCTATTAATCTTACGTTTAGCAGATCAAAATAACGAACAATTTAATGTTATTTTGTGATAGGCAATTGTAAAAGATTAATCACTTTTATATATATTAAAATCATTATTAATCTTATGTTTAGCAGAGCAAAATAACAAACAGTTTTAACGATATTTTGCGATGGATAAATGAAAAAGATTATTTTATTTTAATATTTAACATATTTAGTTCCTTATTATAATAATACAAAAGTTATAAAAAATAAAGTAATTTTTATTCATAGAGAAATTTACGGCTTTATATGAACATTATTTCCTGTTAGGTAGTATCAAAAAAACTTAGCAACTGGTCGTTTCAAAAACTTTATATAATGGGTTTTCGTCATATAAACTTGAATAAGGAATTTTTTGAAACGCCCTCATTTCACCCAATTCTTAATCTTTCCCGAGCCGATAATATTCTCACAGCCATATTCTCGCAAACGCGCGCTTATTAAATTTATACCCGAATGTAATGAATTTATAGCCTTTTTATGGCTGTTTAATTTGAAGCGGGAAAGTCGAGTTAATAATCATAAAGCCCACATCAGAAAAAGTATGGGTAATGTCTGATCATTGCCATTCTTCTATTTAGGCTAATCTCCATTCTGTTTATTAAATCTGTGGCTGCGTATCTTCCCTGCTCATATAAATATTGCTTATCTTCCTCTGTCAGATTGAAGTCAAAGGACGATATTTGTCCGGTGTTTATCTTTGCCAGGTATTTATTATAGTAATTCTTCGTCTTTGGAATACCTATGTCATTAACCGCTGCTATCAAAGACTTAAGTATCTTTAATGGAGTATCCATACTGAAAAGTTTTTTCTTTTCGTCGCCGTCCAGGCTAAATCCCATTGTGGGAAGATAGTTGTTGTCGCCTATCATCCAGATGGGATAATTATCAAATACTCCTCCGTCAACAATAGGATATGTTTTTTTAGCGCCGCCTTCATACTTATAAAGCTCTACAGGTTTAAAGGCAAATGGAACGCTGGCGCTCATCCTCACTGCTTTGGCAACCTCAAGGTTATCCGGATTCATGTTGTAAAATACAACATCATCAGGTAAAACTATTGCTTTTTTTCGCGCAGCGTCAACTGCCATAAACCTTGCTCTATAGCCCCTCGGGTTGATACTATCAACTATTCCGCCTCTTAAGTCAGCAAATGTTCTAATTCCCCTCTTTAATAAATGATTAAAGAGCCATTCTTCCAGATAGTCACCATCAAACAAACACCCTTCCTTGCTGTACAACGCGACATTTTTAACTAAATTTCCTCTGAAATTTGTTTCTCCTGCTTCAGCTTCATACAATGAATCAGATCTGTCAGATGAAATATTCATGCTCAAAAATTCAATAGGAGTAGAATATCTGGTTCCCCTATACTGATTTTGAAACTCTTCATATTTCATCACAACAGGAACCAGCTTAGGAATATCCTCAATTTTTATTTTTCCAAAATCCAAGGTATCGATGATCTGTCTTAGAGAAGAAGCGTTATAGCCTGCGCTTATAAGCGAACCCGCAATGCCTCCTGCTGATACTCCTGCTATATTGCAAAAGGTATAGCCTCTTTTCTCAGCAACCTCATAAGCCCCTGAAAAAGCCATACCTTTTATACCTCCACCGCTTAAAACCAAATTAAACATTTTATTTAATCTATACACTTTTATCAGTCCTGAAAAATTTGTACTCTTATATATTATATTGATGGTAACTAATAAATGCTTATTTTTGTAGATTTGTAATTTCTTTTATTCTTGATTGGGAGTAACCTGCAAATGGGCTTGCAGGATATGACTTGATAACTGTCTGGAATATATCCATCGCTTCCTTAGAATTGTTAATGTTTTCGTAAGAGACGCCTAATTTGTATAGGGCGCAATCCATATAGGACCAGTTTGTTCCATAAATTCTTACTTTATTAAGTTTCTCAATAGCTTCTTTATACTTTCTCGAATTACAAAGGCTAAGGCCTTGATTATACGCGTTTGACGCAGCTATTGGCATTATTGTATTGTATAGATTATCATACCTTTTTTTATCGTTTTCTTTGAATTTAAAATCTCTCAGAAGAGCTAATTTATCTGCAGCTGCTTCATAATTTCTTGATTTTTCAAGTTCTTCAATCTCATTAAGCTTATTTAAGCTGTTATTATAGTCGACTTCATCATCAAGAGAAGCCTTAGCGTTCTTTAGCGCGTCATAATCAACTTTAAGTTTCTGATACTTGCCTTGTAATTCTAAAAACTTCTGATTAGAAATACTGTCATTTGGGTTTACGGCAACAGGTTTAGAAACCGGATTTGGTTCCTTTTTGCTAAGATAGATAGGTATATTGCACAATGATACAATTACGGCGCCCAACAAAAAACAAGCTGTATATTTTATTATATTGCTTTTTAAAAAATCCAAGTTAATTTTATCCTTTGTCTTTTTGTTTTCTACAGGTTTTGAGGTTTTGACCTCTTTTGAAGCTGGCTTATTAAGCTCCCGTCTAGATGCTAATGGCTCCTTCTCTATAACCATATCATAAAATCTTGAGGCTACTGATCCATTCTTTTCATTAACCATGGCCTTCTCTAAAATTGCTTTTGCCTTGCCAAAATCTTTTATGTAATAATAGCAGAGACCTAAGAGTATCATCCCCTCGTAAAACTCAGGGTTTAACGAAATAGCTTTTTTAAGTTCTATGATTGCCATATCCTCGCTTTTTGCATTTATGCTATCAATAGCTTTATTATATAAAACAATTGCGCTCTTTGCATTTTCAGTAACAACTTGTTCGCTTTCACTGATTTTTTCTATATCGATACGAGGAAAATTCTTCAATTCTTGTTTTAGATCTATCAACAGCATTCCCTCCTATTATACGCCTGTTCTGAGGCCGCTAAACGTTAAACAAACTTCTTATCTCTCCTATATAGTATAGAGATCCAAAGGCGCAAATTATGCTATTTCCCGAAGCTTTTTTTAAACTATTTATTACTGCATCTTCAATTCTATCATTTATTGTAACGTCTTTACAATAGCCTCTTAGTATTATAGCCAAATCCTGGGCTTTCATACCCCTATCGCTTTTGGGCGTCACTGCAAAAAACTCGTCGGCGATAGGCAAAACAGGCTCAATAATTGCTTTATAGTCCTTATCCTTAAGTACTCCTATGATAAAAGTTATTTTTTCCCCCGGAAAGTATTTTTTAATATTCTCCGCAAGTTTACTTGCTCCTTCGCTGTTATGGGCCCCATCAATAATAAAAGTCGGATTTCTCTGCAATACCTCCAGCCTGCCAGGCCAGACAGCAGCTCTAAGGCCATCTCTTACCGACGTTTTTGAAATTCTGTCATACCCCTTTGCTTTTACAATATTTATAGCCTCCAAAGCGGTTATGGCATTTGCTACTTGATGCTCACCTGGAATTGATATTCTTAACTCCTTAAATTCTTTATAATCAAAAACCGAACCGTCTATTTCTGAAGATATTATCTTAAAATCTGAGAAATCCAATTTATGCAGCCTTGAATTTTTCTCTGATGAAATTCCCCGAAAAACCCCCTCGCATCCCAATGCCTGAGGATGCAATACAACATCTGTATTCTCCTTGATTATACCTGCCTTTTCAAATGCAATTTTCTCTAAAGTGTCGCCGAGTTTATCCATGTGATCATAACTTATGGTAGTTATAACGGCAGCCATAGGAGTATCTATAACATTTGTAGAATCAAATCTTCCACCTAATCCCACCTCCAGAACAACTATGTCGCAGCAATTTTCATAGAAATATTGAAAAGCGATAGCTGTAACAATTTCAAATTCTGTGGGGTGATTTCCGCCGTTTTTAACCAATTCATCAACCTTGCTTTTAACAAACTCTGTCAATCTCCCTATTTCGCTTTGGGAAATCTCATCTTCGCCTATTTTAATTCTTTCCGTAAACCTTTCCAGAAAAGGAGACGTATATATTCCAGTCTTGTAGCCTGATTTGATCAGAATATTGCTTATAAATGTTACTGTTGATCCCTTTCCATTTGTACCGGCAACATGAATAAATTTCAGGCTTTTATGAGGATTTCCCATTAATTCAAGCAGAGCCGTTATGTTCTGAAGACCTAATTTAACTCCGAATTTTAATGTATCGTGTATATAATTTAAAGCATCAGTATAATTCATAATTCAATCTCCTTGCAATATTGATTGATGGCGATAACGATATATGGATAACCAAATGTAAAATTAGTTTTATTATATATTTTTTGCAATAAACATTATACATACATTTTTTATATTGCAAAATATATACCTTGATTCATAAGTTGCGAAAAGTTCCATATTATTTTTGCAAATGAAGACTTTAACTGTATAAACATATTTTCAGCGCCTCATGTACAAATAAGGATGTACGGCAACTAATGATAACAGTCAATAAGCTAGAATTTAGCCTAAAACTTATCTATAGATACCGAACTGTAAAGCTTTTATAAGTTCGCTTTGATGGGGCTAGCCGTGCTTCATTGCTCGCCCTAAAGGCCAAGGAACAGCCGTTTCTCGGCTGTTTGGCCAACGCGTAAAACTAATTTTACAGTCTGGTATCTATAACTACCAATAGCAGGTACATCCTCAATTTTAAATATAATTGGATTTAGATCGTTAATTGCTTCCACAGCACTTTTTATATTTCTTGCCACTGCCGCATGGACATGGATCATTATTTCCTACTTTACTTCCCTTGGAAACAGATTTCTTAGGCTCATCTCCATGGCTTGCGTTTATTGGTTCTGCAACCCTTTCACGCTCAATATTCTGTTCTTTATCCAGATGCGAATTCATTATAATTTTTAAGGAGTCTTCTTGAATATTTTTTATCATTTCTTCAAACATTTCAAAGCCCTCAAATTTATACTCTATAACAGGATCCCTCTGGCCATAAGCTCTCAAACCAATACCATGTCTTAACTGATCCATAGCGTCAATATGATCCATCCACTTCTGGTCAACAACTCTTAATAAGATAACCCTTTCCAATTCGCGCATGAGTTCGGCGCCAAATTCCTCTTCCTTGCTATCGTATCTTTTGGTCATAAGTTCAATAGCCTTTTCTCTTACGTCCTCTTTAACCATTCTTTCCATTTCATCTTTTGTTGGTTTCATTTCGCCCGAATTAAGGAACCCGCCAGACACATAGCTGTCAATAGCTTCCCAGTCCCAAAGGTCCGGATGCGGACTCTCGGCGCAATATAATTTTATGATGTTATCAGCTATTCCTTCAATCATCTTAGTATATGATTCTTTCAGATTCTCGCCGTTTAAAACCTGACTTCTTTGTCCATAGATAATCTCTCTTTGTTTGTTCATTACATCGTCATACTGAAGCACGTGCTTTCTTATTTGATAGTTCTTACCTTCTACCCTCTTCTGCGCATTTTCAATTGCGCCGGAAAGCATTCTATGCTCAATGGGCTGATCCTCCTCAAGTCCTAATGCGTTTACAAGCCCTTTTATTCTGTCGGTTCCAAACAGCCTCATGAGGTCATCCTCCAAGGATATATAGAACCTGGACTCACCCACGTCTCCCTGACGGCCTGCGCGTCCTCTTAACTGATTATCAATACGCCTTGACTCATGTCTTTCAGTACCCATTATATAAAGTCCGCCCGCCGCGTAAACCTCTTCTTTTTCCTTGTCTATTTGAGCCTTGAATTTTTCATTGAGCTCCCTGTATATTTTTCTGGCGTTTAGTATGATCTCATCACTTGTTTCGCTAAAGCTTGTGGACTGACTTATCAGTTCTTCATCAAAACCCTGTTTTCTCATTTCCTGCTTAGCCATATATTCCGCATTTCCGCCCAATACTATGTCGGTTCCTCTACCTGCCATATTTGTGGCTATTGTAACTGCTCCGCGTCTACCTGCTTGAGCAATGATTTCAGCTTCCCTGTCATGGTATTTTGCATTCAGAACCTGATGTTGTATTCCGCGTT
>JAUZPS010000083.1 GCA_030705945.1 Bacillota bacterium | reverse complement strand
TGAATCAAGGTATATATTTTGCAATATAAAAAATGGATGTAAAATGTTTATTGCAAAATATATAGATAAAAAGCAATTAATCTTCTACATTTGCCTATCGCAAAATAACGTTAAAGCGTTCGTTATTTTGCTCCGTCAAATGTAAGATTAATAGTGCTTTTTATATAGATTTGACCAAAGCTATTTCTACGTGGTAAAATGATATTGAATTTTTAAGTTGAGTTAGGGCGTTTTTGTTATAAGTTTTGCTTAAATTATTATGGATGTCGGTTGGGCGGCTTATGCTTTAAGTCGCTTTCAAGAGAATCAGGCTTCTGGGGTGGGAAGCTCACAATTGTGGGCTTTTCCACCTTTTTTGATGTTTTGGAATGAAAGGAGATGATTATATGTGGGTTTCTATCGCTATTTTTCTTATCACTTATATATTTATAGTCTGGGACAGATTTGACAGGGCAGTGGTTGCGCTGGCGGGAGCAGCTTTAATGATATTTTTCAAAGTATTAAATCAGGAAGATGCTTTTAGTGAAATTGACTTTAATACTCTTGGATTATTGATAGGTATGATGATCATTGTTTTTATAACTAAAAGAAGCGGCGTATTTGAATATCTGGCGGTTAAAATGGTCAAAGCGGCAAAAGCGGATCCATTAAGAATAATTGTAGTTATGTCAATTTCTACGGGCATTCTGTCAGCATTACTAGATAATGTTACAGTCATTCTTGTCATGCTTCCAATTACATTAAGCGTTGCAAGGGATTTGAAAATGAGTCCTGCTCCATTTGCTATTTCACAGGTTTTTGCCTCAAATGTTGGAGGAACGGCAACCCTAATCGGCGATCCTCCCAACAGTTTGCTAGGAAGCGGAGCAGGTTTGAGTTTTATGGATTTTATAAAGAATGATGGTGTTATAACAATACCAATTCTGTTTTTAACGACTTTCATATTTGCGCTTCTTTACAGAAGAAAGCTAAAGGCAAGCAGTGATGTAAAGGAGGCCATACTTAAGCTTGATGAGAAGGGCTTGGTAAAGGATAAAAAGCTCCTTAGAAAAAGCGTGTTTGTAATTATTTTGGTTATTACGGGATTCCTGTTTCAGGGCGCGCTGCATTTTGAGGCTGCTACAGTTGCTATTGGCGGAGCTATTCTGCTATTGCTTATTTCAGGTCTTAAGGTTGAAAAAATACTTAGGGAAGTAGAATGGAAGACAATTTTATTCTTTGGAGGTTTGTTTATACTCGTTGGCGGAATTAAAGAGACAGGGGTCATAAAATTATTGGCTGAAAAAGTTTTTGATCTGACTCATGGAAATATTGCGCTTGCGACTCTGGCAATATTATGGATATCAGCAATAATTTCAGCTTTTGTAGACAACATTCCATTCGTTACAACAATGATTCCTCTAATTAAAAACATTGCAATAATCTCCGGAATGAATGTAACTCCCCTGTGGTGGGCATTGTCGCTTGGCGCGTGTTTAGGGGGAAATGGGACGATTATCGGAGCGAGCGCAAATGTCATAGCAGTTGGAATGGCAGAAGAGAACGGTTGCAAGATCACTTTCATGAACTATTTTAAGACAGCCTTTCCAATAATGCTGCTGACCATTGCAATTGCTACAGTTTATTTATATATTGTATATTTATAATTTTTTATGGATATAAATAAAATTTGCAACGCGTTAATATAATTTATGTTAACGCGTTGCAAATTTTAAACTACCTCATACGTTTTCGGACGCTGCCGAATTATAAATTGCGTTGCGCCGTTTAAGAAAGCTTTTAATATAGTGTTAATTAAAAGCGCTTGAAATTTGCTATATTTAAAAGCTCTAGTCAATCTCGATCAAGTTAAGCATTTTTACGGTTGCCTTGATGGATGAAGCTGTTTGGTCTGAATCTAAGCCTCTTGTCTTAAATTCTTTATCCTTATGCCAGGTTATTACAGTCTCAACTAAGGCATTTGTTTTACCTCCCGGCGGTATTGTAACGATATAATCGACGAGTGTTGGAAGCGGTTTGCCAAGATGCGCGTAAACTTTGCTTAATGCTTTCATGAAAGCGTCATACTGACCATCTCCTGTAGCGGTTTCTTCATAAACAACATCGTCAATTTCTATCTTTAATGTCGCGACAGGTCTTAAATCCTGAGCATGACAGATGTAATAGTTTTTAAGCTTAACTTTTTCTGTTAAAATGTCATTTCCCAAAACATCTGATACTATAAATGGAAGATCCTCAGTAGTGATGCTTTCCTTTTTGTCTCCTAATTCAACAATTCTTTCCGTAACACGGGCAATAGCGTCATTTTCAAGAAATATGCCAAGTTCCTCAAGATTTTTGAGAATGCTTGCTTTCCCGGAGGTTTTTCCAAGAGCGTATTTTCTAAGACGGCCAAACCTTTCAGGGACAAGCTTATTATAGTATAAATTTCCTTTATTATCGCCGTCTGCATGTACTCCACAGGTTTGTGTAAAAACATTTTCTCCGATTATTGGTTTGTTCACAGGAATTCTGATGCCGGAAAAGGCTTCGATAAGCTTACTTATAGAGTTTAACCTGGATTCGTCAACACCTGTTTCAACTTCGGGCAAGTGATCGTTTATTACTCCGATGATGCTTGAAAGCGGTGTGTTGCCAGCTCTTTCGCCAAGCCCGTTAACTGCGGTGTGGATTCCTGAAAAACCGGCTTTCAAAGCCATAAAAGAGTTAGCGACAGCCATATCATAGTCATTATGAGCATGGAAATCGAATTTGATACCCGGATATTTTTCAACCATAGTCCTGCACAATTCAAATGACTGTGACGCATTTAAAATGCCTAATGTATCTGGAAGCATAAATCTCATAATATTTTCTGATTTTAAAGCATCCATAAGGAAAAATACATATTCGGGAGAACTAATAATTCCGTTAGACCAATCCTCAAGGTAGACATTGATTTTGATATTTTTTTGCGTTGCATAACCGATGACAAATCTGATATCTTCAAGGTGCTGTTCAGGAGTTTTCCTTAACTGGTTTGTCACGTGGTTAAGTGAACCTTTGCAAAGAAGGTTTATAACTTTTGCGCCCGATGAAACAATCCAGTCAACAGATCTTGTCTTATCAACAAAGCCAAGCACCTCTACCTTTTCCAAGCAGCCCCACTTTGCGCACATTGAAGTTATAGCTTGGACAGAAGATAACTCGCCTTTAGATACGTTTGCTGACGCAACTTCAATTCTGTCAACTTTAACTTCTTCCAGCAGTATTTTTGCGATCGTAAGTTTCTCGTGTTGTTTATAAGCAAGGCCAGGTGTTTGCTCTCCGTCCCTTAAAGTAGTATCCATAATCTCAATTCTCATAAAAGTTATTCCTCCTTAAAAAATAATAAAAGCTTTCGCCCTATAACAGGACGAAAGCTTGATGTCTTCGTTAAACCACCTGATACAACATACTAACATATGTGTTCCTTTTAACGGTAGAAATCCGTCAGCACCTACTGCATTTCGGGCTGAAGCTCAAGGAGGATATTCAATACTTACATACTCAGACTGGGCTCGCACCCTTCCCAGTTCGCTGCGCTTTTCAGAAAGTACCTACTGTTCCCTTCATTGCCTTTTAAATATAATGTTTTTATTTTACAATAAACTCGTTATAAAAGTCAATATAGAAAATATAAAAATATAAATAAAAATAAAAATACCAGAAGCCAAATGCCTTTTATAGGGCGTTTGACTTCTGGTAAATGAGGTCCTAAAGTTCTATTGCAGAACCTTTATAAGGGCGCTACTGTTGTTGGTTTTGTCCTTGATTTTGTCCTTGGCTTTGCTGCTGACCTGAGCTCTGTCCTTGCTGTTTGTTCATTCCATTTAGTATCTGAGGAATTTTATCCATAAGCTGGCTTCCCGCGCCGGTTGCAGTACTTACCGGTATAACTGAAACATTATCTTTATCGATAAGAAGAACCGCGTCAGTACTTATCTTCGCTCCAAGACCAAGAGCCCCGCCAGCCATGTTACCTGCTACGCCGCTTGCACTCTGACCCGCGTTTGCGGAATTAGCTTGCTGGCCAGCCTTGCTTGCTGTATTTCCACTGCCATATCCTAAAGTTACTGAGATAACAGGTATAAATGTCTTGTCTCCATAGGTAACAGGCTTACCTATCAGACCTTCATTCTGTGTAAAGTTTTCTAGATTTGAGAATAGTGTGTCAACATTTTGTGTTAAAGATGAATTAACGTCCATAAAATATCCTCCATTTAAATTATTTGGTTAAAGTCAAATGATTCTGGAGGGACTTAAGTGATTTAGGGTCTTAATAAATTTAATAAAGCTGAGCCCAAATTGATTTTTGCGGTAGCATCAACATAAATGTAGTCCTTTGAGGATGTGAAATCAGGACAATGGTTTATTGAAGCAATATCTGCAAAACCGGATAACATGCTCATAACTCCTGTGGCTATTCCAGTCGTAAAAGGATCGCTAAACCCATAATAAGCGTTGACAATAAAATCCTCTGGGTTAACTTTATCAAGTAGCTGCCGCTTGTTAAAGGTTTGTTTTTTGCCCTTTAATACTTTAGTATAAACTTTTTTATTAAGAACAATTATCGTGAACACAGGTCTTGCGTTTACCATTTCAACGATGGCCTTAAACAGGGGCGGAAGCCATAGCAAAGTCAGATGCATATCTGATTCTTCAGTATCAAAAATAAATCTTGCTTTAAGCGAAGCATTAAATAATAATACAAAAATTAGCGCAATAATAATAAATATAAATAAAACAACTATCATCACATAGCCCTCCAGAACATTGCGGCGCAGCTTAATTATTTCAGATTAAGACGTTTCAACAGTATAGATGTTGAAGTATTACATTTATGTCGCTTAATTCATAAAGCGTGCACATTATTTAGTATTTTCAAAACTTAAAAATATATAAAAGAAAAATTTGCCCTAATTAGATTTATTCAAATGGTATAAACTTTACATTTATAAAAATTTATGCTGACCTTGAAAATAAATAAAAAATAGGTTTTGAAAAGATATTTTTAGTGTATAATTAAAAATGGTTGATTGTCGAATATACTTTAATACTAAAATCAATAATCAATAAGATATATTAAATAGTTTTCATAATAAAAAAAGGTTACATAAGGGGTACTATGATGATTGAAAAGCACAAATGTGATAAATGCGAAGGTACCTGTTGCGGCTTATGCTGCACTAAAATTGAGAAGTTTGAGGTTACTATTGGTAAAACTAAAATTTTACATGATGTCAATATACATATACATTGTGGAGAACTGACAGCTATTATAGGACCAAATGGGGCAGGTAAGAGCACTTTGTTTAAGGCGATTCTTGGAGAAGTCAAGCATGGCGGAGAGCTTAAATATCTCGATGTAAAAGGAGTTCGTTCGGGAAATCCATTGATAGGCTATGTCCCTCAATATTTAAGCTTTGATCTGACTACTCCAACAAGTGTGCTGGATCTTTTCACTGCTTCGCTGACAAACATTCCAACTTGGTTGTTAAGAGCTAAAAAAATAAGGGAAAAGGTGAGCGGATGCCTTTCAAAAGTCAAGGCTGAACATTTGATCGATAGAAGGTTAGGAGCTCTTTCAGGGGGAGAACTTCAAAGGATTCTTCTGGCTTTAGCTCTAGAGCCTGTTCCTGATATTCTGCTTTTAGATGAACCTGTTTCAGGAATCGACCAGAACGGGCTTGAACTTTTTTACAACTCTGTATCGGAGTTAAGGGAGAATTATGATCTGTCAATAATACTTGTTTCACATGATCTAGAACTCGTTTCCAAATATGCCGATAGAGTGGTCCTCCTAAATGGAACAGTAATTTCTAGCGGAACACCCAAGGAAGTGTTTAACGATGAAAAAACGAAAAAAATATTCGGTATGTCATGGTATACTGACAATGGTAATAAAGGAGACAATATTAAATGTTGAACTGGTGGTATAATTTAATTGATTTTATCCTTCCTTTTGAATGGTCAAGACATGTTTTTATGAAGGATGCATTGCTGGCTATATTGTTGGTTATGCCGGTCTTTGGAATGCTAGGAACAATGGTTGTCAGCAACAGGATGGCATTTTTTTCGGATTCCTTAGGACATGGAGCTTTTACAGGAATTGCAATAGGAGCTGCTTTAGGAGGAATTAAACCAATATGGGCAGCTACAATATTTTCTATAATTTTTGCAATTGCCATAACATTTTTTAAAAATAAGAGCAGGGCATCGACCGATACGGTTATCGGTGTGTTCTCATCTACCGCAATTGCGCTTGGACTTGTCATTATGTCATACGGGGGGCAATTTAAGAAGTTCCAGTCCTATCTTGTGGGAGATTTACTTAGCGTTTCAAACTCTGATATATTGATGCTATGTATCGTATTTGTATTAGTAATACTTCTATGGCTGATCATTTTTAATAAGCTACTTGTCGTGAGCATTAACCAGTCACTAGCTAAAAGCAGGGGCATGAATACGCTGATGATAGAGGTGTTATTCACTATTTCAATTGCGGTTGTCGTAACGATTTCGATCCAGTGGGTAGGGCTCCTGATAATAAATTCCATGCTTGTGTTGCCTGCTGCGGCAGCCCGGAATGTAACGGTAAATGTAAGGCGGTATCATTTTATATCAATTGTGACTGCCCTTGTTTCAGGTGTTTCCGGATTAATAGTCTCTTTTTACCTCAACACAGTTACAGGAGCTACGATTGTTCTCTTTTCAGCGGTATTTTTCTTTATCACATTTTCCATGAGAAGACGTTTCATTTAGGCATTTCAAAAATTTCCTTGTTCGAGTTTTGTATGATAAAAACCTATTATATTAAAATCAATTAATCTTTTATATTTAGGACATGTTTCGTGATTAGCTTTTACATTAACTTTTAAAATCACGAAACATGAACCTTGATTTATCTATCGCAAAATTCCGTTAAAACCGTTCGTTATTTTGATCTGCTATATTTAAGATTAATTATGATTTTTATACCTTTATTCATAAGTTGCGAAAAGTTCAGCTTTGATAGTAAAATCTTTTTCGCAACTTATATAGTATGTTTTATTTTTATTTATAGATTTGTTATTATTCAAAGAAATGTTGGAATATTTAGTGTATATGGTAACACAATATAACACTAAATTTATAGAGATTATATCTATAGCCCTAAGGGAGGCATTATATATGGTTGAAATCGGACAAAAGGTAGCAGATTTTAGACTAAAGGATGAGGAAGGAAAAGAAATCAGTTTATATAATTTTAAAGGCAAAAAGGTTGTCATTTATTTTTACCCAAAGGATAATACCCCAGGGTGTACTAAAGAGGCATGCAGTTTCAGAGATGTTTATGATGATATTGTAGATGCCGGCGCCGTAGTTATGGGAATAAGTCCGGACGGTCAAACGCCTCATAAAAAATTTAAAGAAAAGTTTAATCTTCCCTTTTATTTATTATGCGATGAGGACCATTCTATTGCGGAGAGCTTTGGAGCATGGGGTGAAAAGAAAATGTACGGCAAGTCTTATATGGGAATAATAAGGTCAACTTTTATACTGGATGAAAATATGACAGTACTTAAAACTTATCCTAAGGTTTTGCCTGAAGGTCATGGCGAGGAGATACTAAATGCGCTTAGAGGCTGATTAAAGTTGGCTTTTTAAGAGGAGGCAGATAAGATTTTTAACATCAGCAGCAGGATTATTGATGGAGAAATGATTAGGGATAATGGGGAAGTTTTGGCAGGAAAGGAACTGCGAGACAAATTAGGATTGAAGCTTGGACAGCATGTTGAAGTTATAACGTCTGAGGGTAAAAAGTTCTGAAAATTAACATTGAAATAAAGGATGGGAGAATAAGATAACAGAAATTAAATAAAAAAGATAAGACCTATTGAATGCTCATGAAAAAAGGGTTAAAATTATTAACATAGAAATGATCGAAAAATTACTTCCGATTCTGAGCGTTTGTTCACGAGTTAAGGGCGTTTCAAAAAATTCCTTGTTCAAGTTTTGTATGATTAAAACTCATTATATCAAGTTTTTGAAACGACCAGTTGCTAAGCTTTTTTGATACTGCCTAAGTGAACACGAAAGCGAAGATTTTAGAGGAAGTTATTTTTTCAACATTCCATGACAATCATAAAAGGATCGGATTAATGTCTGAAATAGCGATGACAGGAATTATGATAGTAGCTGCTTCCATATACAACGCAGTTGCTGTCATAAAGATAAGAACTAATAAAATACTGAATTCTTCCGCATCAAAAGTCTTTCTTTATATCTGGGGATTGGAGCGCTATAGATATGCTCCTTTCTTTAGGTATTTATGCGCTTTTTTGCTGATAAATGTTCTGAGCTTTTTTTCATCATCAAATCACTTTATTATCACTCTTGAAATAATATTTATATTTAGTCTTATTATTCTGGTTTTATTTGAAAAAATGAAATTACAATTGAGCCTTCGCAATATTTTGCTCATTCCTTATAGATATTGAACTGCAAACTTGCTTTATTAAATTTAGGAGGCTCTTTATATGTTTGAAAAATTATCGGAAATGAGAATCAAAATTCGAGACAGGCATATTCCTGTTGATTATAATATTGAACAGTACTTAAAATTGGTTGATGAGATAAATAAAACCGATTTTGAGTCAAAAAGCGACGTACAGCTTAGAGAAGCGGCTGCTGCAATCAGGAAAAAGGCAGAAGAAGGCGTAGCTTTGGATAATTTGGTTGTAGAAGCCTTTGCTCTTGGCAGGGAGGTCTCAAAAAGAACCCTCGGAATGAGGCATTATGATGTTCAGTTGGTTGCGGCTATCGCGTTGCATGGTGGTAAAATGGTTGAGATGCAGACCGGGGAAGGAAAAACACTTGCCGCGGTGCTTCCGGCATACCTTAATTCATTAACGGGAAAGGGCGTTCACATACTGACCTTTAATGATTACCTCGTTCACAGGGATGCTGAATGGATGAAGCCGTTTTACGATTTTCTGGGCGTTTCGGTTGGTTATGTAAAAGAAGGTTTGAGTACACAAGAGAGACAGAATGCGTACAGGGCGGACATAACTTATGTGACTGCGAAAGAAGCTGGTTTTGATTATTTGAGGGATTCAATATGCATAGATAAAAATAAACTTACGCACCGGGGATTTCATTACGCAATCGTGGATGAAGCAGATTCCATATTAATTGATGAAGCAAGAATTCCTCTGGTTATTGCAGGAAGCCAGGAAGGTGAAGCAAAAGATCATTCAAGATTTACCAATCTTGTAAAGGAACTAAGAAATGGAATAGATTTTGATATAGATCAGAACGGAAGCAATGTTTTTCTAACCGACCAGGGCCTTGCCAGAGCGGAACAGCTTTTGGGCTGTTCGAATTTATATGAGGAGTCAAATATTAAGCTTTTGTCTCAGGTTAATAGCGCGCTTTTTGCAGAGGTATTACTTAAAAAAGACAGAGACTATATTGTAAGAAATGGTAAAATTGAATTAATAGATGAGTTTACAGGGCGCGTAGCGGATAAAAGACATTGGCCCGACAATATTCAGGCTGCTGTTGAAGCAAAGGAGTCCCTCAATAAAGAATCTAAAGGTATTATAATGGGACAAATAGCTCTTCAGCATTTTATAAATCTCTATCCAAGGATATCGGGTATGAGCGGAACAGCAAAGACATCGGCTGTAGAGTTCAAAGAGTTCTATGGAATGGAGGTTGTTGTAATACCAACAAACAAACCTTGCATAAGAAAAGATTATGATGATCGGATATATCTTACAAAAAAAGCAAAACAGAAAGCTGTGATCTCTGAGATAAGGAAAGCTCATGACAAAGGGCAGCCTGTATTAATAGGTACCGAAAGCGTTGAAGAGTCTGAAAAACTTGCGTCAGAGTTAAAAACGTCAGGCATAGTTGTAAACATCCTGAATGCTAAAAATGATGAGATGGAAGCGGAAATAATCGCAAAGGCCGGGGAATTTGGGGCAGTAACAGTATCAACAAACATGGCGGGCCGAGGAGTTGATATTAAGCTTGGAGGCGAAGATGGAATAAGAAAGGATGAGATAGTTAAAGCTGGGGGCCTCTATGTGATAGGAACCAACAAGAATGAAAGCAGAAGAATTGACAATCAGCTCAAAGGGAGAGCCGGACGTCAGGGTGATCCGGGAAAAAGCCGTTTATTTATCAGCCTGGAAGATGATATTATCGTAAAATACAATATCTCAAAGCTGGTTCCAAAGCAATTTTACCCTCAAAACAATGAAGAGCCGTTTAACAGCGCTACTGTTTTAAGCGAAGTAAACAGGGGTCAGAGGATAGTAGAGGGCTACAATTCCGATGCAAGGAGACAGCTTCTTAAGTATTCCTTTATTGTTGAAGAGCAAAGGAGAATCGTTAATAACAAAAGACAGAATATTCTTTTAGATAAGGTAACTTTAAAACATTTGTCTGAGAACTGCCCGGAAAGATTTGATAAGTTATGCCGGAAGTTAGGAGAAAAAGTTCTGTATGATGTGGAAAAACAGCTTACGATGTATTTTATAGATAAGTACTGGTCCGAATATTTAGAATATGTTTCCTATATACGTGAAAGCATTCATTTAGTTGTAATGGGAAGGAAAAATCCCATAGATGAGTTTCACAAGATGACAATTGAAGCATTTGACGAGATGTTGAATAATATTGAAACCGATATAATCAATACCTTTGAAAAGGTTGAAATAACATCCTCCGGTATAAGTATGGATAAGGAAGGACTCATGAGTCCAGCGTCCACATGGACATATCTTATAAATGACAGCCCGGATCAATTTAGCAATTTGCCTCATTTGATGAAGGCGTTTTCAACTGTTGTTTCGGGGCCATTGTTTTCTTTAAGTGGAATTTATAAGAAGCTATTTAGGAAGAATAAATCAGTAAAGTAATATCGCAATTTAGCCGAATAAATATTTAGATTTATTGATTGTGAACTATAGGTAGTTTGCTGTTTTAAGTTGGTATTATGATAATTTTACAGTAAACTATCTATATATTTTGTGCTGCTAAATGTAAAATAAATAAAGATATTAATTTCTTTGAAATGAGAAAAAAATTAAAGATGGAATTGATGTTAGTTTTTTTCGTTACCTTTTGGGGGTGTGTTTAGTGGAAGGATTAAGGAAAGTTGTAAATTCTTTAGGCAGAATACCTGAAATTAGACCTGATTTTAAGGAAATATTCTCAATTCTGAAAAACCAACCCAGTATAAGTGAAGATCAGCTTTCAAAGCGCATAAATGAAATAGACGGCTTAGCTGATTTTATCATTAATTTATCAAACAATAAATATATTAACAAAGCAGGAGAGATAACAAGCATTTGTGGCGCTCTGAAATTTATGGGGACCCCAGCTATAGAGAATCTGATACTGTTTTTCATGACGAAAAAATTATTCCCGATAAAAACTGAAAGTAACAGAGCCTTTGATTCAGAAAGTTTTTGGAAGCACTGCCTCGGTACCTCTGCTGCTGGAATGATACTTGCAAAACGCAATAATTACCCTGAACCTCAAAGGATATTTACCTATGGGCTTATACATGATATCGGTATATCTGTTTTGAATTACTGTGAACCTGAATATCTCGATAGGGTTATTACGCATATAAAAAATGGGCTGGAAATGTCAGATGCGGAAAAAGCCGTCTTAAAAGGCTTAAATCATGAGCTTATTGGAGCATGGTTTTGTCAGAAAACAGGAGTGAATGAGAATATAGCCAATGTTGTTCAATATCACCATACTCCTTTTATACCAAAAGGCAACGCAGATGAGCATGAGATATTATATCTGGCTGATCTAATAAGCTCTGAGTATTATTACACATTATTAGGAATCAGTCAGGATCAGAAATTTTATGACAAGTTTGAGCCTTTCAATTATGCTACTAAAAAGGATGTAATGGAAGTATCTCTTATGCTGCCTAAAGAAGTAGAAAAGTTGCAAAAAGATTTTATTTAGATAAGTTACGAAAAAGATTTTACATTAAAATGCAGTTAATGCGTCTGCATTTTTCTATCAAAGATGAACTTTTCGTAACTTATGAAACAAGGTATATATTTTGCAATATAAAAAATAGATGTAAAATGTTTATTGCAAAATATATA
>JAUZPS010000082.1 GCA_030705945.1 Bacillota bacterium | reverse complement strand
TATGAAGAATTTCTCGGATAAGCTTAAATAAAATTTTTTTAAAAAATATGACTATGTTTGAAATTATACGAATAAGAATCGCAAAGGCATCAGGACAACCAATCTTGATGCCTTTGTTTTTACATACAGGAGCTCAAAATGCGTCAAAATTGTTATAAAACTACAACTTTATTGATAGGAGGAAATAATATGAATAAAAAGTCAATTATTGCTGTAATAACAGCATTTGCAGCAGGAAAGTCCAAATAAATTATATAGGTTTATTAAGTGTACCCCAAAATAGGACGGACACTGAAAATTAATATTAATAATCAAATTTTCAGTGTCCGTCTTACTTTTGGCAATAAAAGGGGGCGTTGCTTCACTACTTTTTTAGTAGTTTTGCAACAGCCTCTTTATAGTTAAGTTAATGACAGCTTAGCTGGTACTACCCCAGGAAAACGTTAAGTCGCTTAGTGCTCTTTATCAAACAGATTCAACTTTTTATATCGAGACATTGAAACTGACAGATAATTGGTCTAAAATTGAAGTATAAACTTACTGATTATAAATGGAGGTTGAAGCAATGAAAATGGTCAATAGAATATTTTGTTTTATCTTAACTTTTATCATGCTTGCCATCAATTTTAACGTTTTTGCTGCATCACCCAATGATGTTATCACATTTAAAGATCCAAATCTGGAAAAAGTCATCCGTGAATCAATCTATAAGCCCACGGAAGATATAATAAGAAGTGATATCGACAAAATAATTACTCTAGATGCAACAAATAAAGGGATAACCAACCTTGAAGGAATTGAAAACTTCACTGGTTTAACACAGTTATACCTTTCGGGTAATTCAATAACAGATGTGACACCCCTTGGAAAGCTGACAAACCTCAATGAGCTTATGTTATGTGATAATCAGTTGAAGGACATTACTCCTTTGGCAAACCTTAAGAATTTGACAATGTTGAGTCTGCTCTCCAATAAGATTACCAATATATCTCCACTAAAAAATCTTTCCAAACTTACCTCACTTCACCTTGAGGGTAATCCTATCAAAGACTATTCACCTGTCTCTGGATTCTATAAAAATTTAACTGACAAGGATTTTGATATAAACAGAGGAGGAAACATTGACTCTGCAGTCGAGCAGAATACATCCAGTGTAAATTCTATTGATGTTCTTAGGTCAGATATTGCTTATACAAACCAGATATATAAGAAATATCATGACTCGCTGAACAAGGGGTACAAACCTAAAAATTCCTCTGATGCAAACGGTAACATCATTGAGCGGTATAATTATGCAGGGGTGGTTCTGGATACAGTGAACTTTAAAAACAAAGATGGAAGCTGGGTAACCATAGCGGCTAACAAGTATGGAGAACCGGAGATTGTTGCGCGTGGAGAGATCATAGATGGAACTGGAATTAGAGAAGCATATGCCCAAATTTTAGACGGAACTTATGATTTTAAATCGAATAAAGAAAATATAGAAATGATCTATCTAAGCAATATGGACCTAAAAAGCATGGATGTGAATTCTTTTAAAAAAGTGTTTATTAATCCTGACATTGCCCAAGAAGAGGTTGAAAAAATCTTAACTGAAGCATTGTCAAAATCATATGGTTTCATTTCGACGGTAATTGGTTATGCCAATACACAAGATCAATCTGATGGCAACAGTGTATATACCTGCCTTGCTATAACTTACCCAAGCGGTATCTGGTACAGTGAAAATGATCATATCTTCGAGACGAAGGTTAATTCGACAAATACTCCAGCACCTGCATCAGCATTGGGGCAACAAACAGCAACACCTAAGCCTGTATCAGATTCGGGTAATATTGTTGTCACAATCAATGGGACAAAAGTTGAATTTGATGTTGAACCTCAAATAGTCAACGGCAGAACCCTGGTACCGATGCGTAAGATATTTGAAGCTCTTGGCGCAGTTGTTCAGTGGGATAGCAAAACAAAGACAGTAACTGGCAAGAAAGGTGATAGAACGATTATTCTTATTATAAATAAGAAGGATGCAAATGTAAATGGTGTAGCAAAACAGCTGGATGTTCCAGCAACCATAATTAACGGTAGAACACTGGTACCGGTACGGTTTATCTCAGAGAGCCTTGGCTGCAAAGTGCAATGGGATCTGAATACAAAGACCGTAGTGATTGTAAACTAATTCATACAAAAAAAGAAAGGTTGAATTTGAAGGCGCGGAATCTCTGATCTATACGGGAGTGTAGTGATGGTTGCATCTGGAGAACTGTGCATTTAATTATTGATGCTATGTATGATGAAAAATGGAATAAATTTAATATTGGAATACAAAAACAGGAGTGGCTTAAGATGGCGGAAGAAGTATATGAGCAGAAACAATTATTTATAAAAAGGAGTAGAGATATCGAACAGTGCCAAGTTGGAGGGCGAAGGAAAGGCAATTATCCTGCTTTACTTAAATCAATTATAACATATTGGTATTTATAAGGTACTCAATCTAATTTGAAAAAAGTTGGTGTTTTAAACCGAACAATTTACAATTTCCTCAGAATTGAAAATTGTTGCAATTTTGAATCAGGTACTTTTTTAATTTTCTATAACTGAAAGATACATAAATGCAATTGAGTATCTTTCTAAAAAATAGCCTTCACGCATACAGGGAAAAAGGGTGAAGGTCATTTTTATTATAAAATTTAAATTATCAAAATTTTGCGGGATTGGCTATTACAACTTCTCATTTAATTGTGAGTTATCTCTCCATATTCTCATAGTGAGACATCTCAAACTACTACCCCCAGCCAGCAATGCATCCGGATGGAAATGTATGAATTTGACTCCATATCCCTCAAGTATATTAACATTACTTTGATTAAGGGAAATATCATAATTTATAATTTTGCCAGGTTCTAGCGGCACAAATGAGCAGCCCCACCTTTTCTGTTCATCATCTGTTATTGATAACATTTCTACTTTCCTTTTATTCATAAAACTTTTAATATTAATTTCTTTTCTGAAACTCCGCGTAATATGGAATGTATTTAAAAATGCGGGAGGGTAGTATAACATTAAATTTGTGGTCACCCTGTTCAGTATCATGTCAGGGTGCATAAACCGCCTTTCTTGTGGGATAAGCGCATATATCACTTCATCAAAATACTGCAGAATGAATTGAATAAATCTCTCAATGGATTGCCTACTATGTCGTTCTGTGTCTGCTACAAAGACAGTATTTGTTGATAGCAGTAGACATCCTTCAAAATCTTCGCCTTCAGTAGGCTCATATAATGTTGGAATACCCATGTTTTCTAAAGCTTCCCTCACTACTATTTCCTCATGGCATCTGCCTCTAGAAGACATCTTTGAAATAATACTGCCATGTGAGCTGATAACTGCTATATCATGTAAATAAGCAAGATTTGGAAGGCGGTTTAATAGGTCTGTATTCCTATTAATATATTTAGAAAGTTGGAGAGTCTCCACACCGTTTCTTATAAGCATATTTTCATAATTAAAATGCTCTTCTAAGTATCTATCTATATCTGGAACTACATCAAAAAGGAAGAGCTTATAATTTTCTTCTGTTATTATTTTCAATGAATCTTCAGGGCAATGCAGCATTACTGTTTTCAATTTTGAAAAATATTCTGTTCCGTACTTTTTTATATTCATCGAATTTGTATCTCCCTTTGCTATTTTTAATATTTTATGTAATTAAAAATAGAATAATCATCTTGTTTTTTACATTTTTTGTTGCGCCTACATCTGGATCCACTCAAATCGAATCATTGTTTACTAAAACAACATAGCATAAATAACCGAAAGAACACTCATGGGACAAGAGAACCTGAATAAAAAATCCTATATTTTTTATTCAGGTTCTCTTGTCTGTCTCTTCCAGCGCCTATCGGAGCTGCCTACGAAGTGAATCAAGGGCAAACCCATCCCCTTTCCTTCTTTTGAGAAAATCCTCGAAGCGGCTAGTGGAGCAAATTTAGGGCAAACCATTCCACTTAATTTTTCAGAAAACTCTCAAGTCTGGCTTTGGAAGAAAATCTGGAAAAGCACTTCCTTTTCCCCTTATTTTAAGCTTGCATAACTCTCATTATATTTTAGAAGGGGGTGTTTTATTCCATTAGTTAAAAAAATTGATTCTCCATACGTATACCATTGAGGGTATATTTCATTTCGAATTGTATTATTGTGTCATCCCTGGTCATACCCCATACATCCGGATTTATTTGGTAAAAAACCTCATAATGCTTGTTCCTGTGGTTACTACTTTTGCTTGGACCTTAACCTCCACAGGCAAGTCAGGGAAAAAGCTTTCCCACTCTTTTTCATACGTATTACGCCATAAACTCAGGTGCTGCCTGTAAAAAGTCTGACCGAAACCAAGAACATCCGATTTCAATTCCTTCTGGCATTTTTTTACTGCAGCGTCAATCTCGGAACGTATTTTAATTTCCATATCATCCTGCATGATATTAACAGCATCAGGCGTCAGTATTCGGGGTTTCATGTCTTTGGCGTATTTCCTTAAATCAGCCTCAACGTAAACACTTATGTTAACTATGGGGGTTCCGTTGTCCAATTTAACTTTAATCTTGCCTTTGGATTTTGTAATCCGGAAAATCAGGGTGTTGCTTGTGTCTGCATTACCGGAAGTCTTAAAAGTTTCATAGGGGTTAATGTTTTTGCCGGTTATCCATATAAGTCCCTTACTCTCTTCTCCATCCAACCACCCTGCAAATTTAGCCCGCTTGAAAACAGCCATACCGTCAATTCTATGACAGCCTTCCTTTTGCTCAGCTTTACCGCCTGAGCCCGAGCTTCCGTCAGCCGAACCATCCGATTGTCCCTTCCCTTCCCCATTTTTTGAAACCGTAGTGATTATGCGTGGTGCTGTAGCTTCTATCCCTTCTTTCTGTAAATTTTCAATGAAATCCTCAATTATTACCGGATAAGCATTACCTGTCATATTCGATGCATCGACCAAGTCACGGATATGTCTGCCGCCCGATACGGCAATATCAGTCTCAACTGTACCTACAGTCTCGGAGGCTTTTCCTGATGCTATCAAAATATAAGCAGTTGTACGTATCTCAGGGGTACGATCGTTCATCCCAATTATATCCTCTATAATGTTTTTAGCTGCTTCTTCGCCTATAATCTCAGCTTCTAAATAGCCATAGAACAATCTTCTCCCTACGATTTGCTGAATTTTAGTAAGCGCCTCATCTATTGTAGAACCTGATGCTGCTTTTATTTCTACATCTGGAGAAGATTTTTTTGTTTTTCCACCGCCTTCACCGCCTCCTCCCGTACCGCCTCCAGGTACTATATATTGAACCGATACGGTTATTTGCGCGGACTGTTCATCCCAATCAACTCCTAGTACAGATACAAGGGCCATATTTTCATATTCCGTATAGTCCCAGCAGCCATTAAGCAAAAAAACAAGTAATATCAGCAGAATCAATAAAAGTTGTTTTTTCTTCATTTCAAAGCACACCCGTTTTTCCTATTTTTTATCACAACACTTAAAGAAACAAGCAGCAGGATAAATATTACAGAAGGCAAAACAATGTAATATCCAAGGAAGACAGCAAGGAAATAAGCTGTATTGAATGAGTTTAACCAGACTGCCGCCGAATATGTCATCAGTGATATCAGAACCAGCAAAATCCAGGGGTTTTTTATACTTATTAATTTCTGCGAAGATATCCAGCAGCTGTATAGGACCATCACAGTTCTTACAACTGCAATGCACTGGTAAGTTATGAGCAAAAGGACCTCCAGTCCACGAATATATCCACCCATATAAAAAACACGTGAAACAGCAATACCAGCCTGCCCTATACGGGACAAGACTTCCGTACTTACATCACCAGCCATTAACAATATTGCAAATGATAAAACAAATGCCCAATATGTGAACCCCTTTACTACCCACCTATAATGCCTGTGAGAATCCGGAACTGCTCCCACCATCACCATCAGAAAAAGCAAACCGTCCGCAACACTTCCTACGGTAAACAGCATCCCTTCGGCAAACTTTGGCAGTGATGTATCAAATACAGGCGTAATATGTTCAATTTTGAATTCTCTTGTAAAAGACAGCGCGAAGCCTGTAAAATAATTTAACACGCACAGCACAATGAGTAACTCAATCAGCCGCGCAAAGTTTTGCATTCCGCTTTTTACAAACAAAGTACACATCAATACAAGAATCAGTATGGTAACCCACAAAGGGGTGTGCTGAAGAAAATACAGCTTTACAGTCCCTGCGAAAAGATTCAGCATGCAAACCCCTATTGTTATATTTAAAATAATATAAAATATGGAAACTATTTTACATATAAAGCTTCCAAGGCTGTTTTCCAGAATATCAAATACAGTGGCGCCCTGAAAGTGTTTCCCCAAGTAAAAAATCCATAATCCTAACGGAATATTCGCGAGCACTCCTATAAATACGGCAATCCAAAATGGTTTTCCCGTTGTTTTTGTAACCCATGTAAAAGTAAATACTATGTTGCTAAACCCACAGGCAAAGGTCATTAATATAGCTTGCTCCCTTGTAACTTTATATGGATCATTTAAGGACTTATGACCTCCGTTTTTATTTGTTACCCGATTTCCCATTTTTACTTCCCCTTCCTTACCCTGTTGTATGGTGCAAGAACCCTTGATCGCCTTTTTAAATTTCTAAATTGAGCGCGTATGAAGGTATCCTTCCACTGCTCCAGGTCAAAAGGTACTACCGGGTAAAGGTATGGCAATCCGAATGTCCTGAGGGAAAGCAGATGCCAGAATATAAATATAGACCCGTTTATCAGGCCGAATATGCCGAAAAACCCTGCGAGCAATATTAAAAAATAGTTTAAAAGCCTTGATGTGTATACTAGTGTAGTGGCAGAAATAGCAAATGCCGCTATTGTAGAAACAGCGATTACAATGATGAGCGCTGAACTCACATAACCGGCTGTAACGATAGACTGCCCTATCAGTACGGCAGCAAGCGTACCGATAAAATAGCCGACCGACCCCGGCATACGGAGTCCTGCTTCACGGACAATGCTCATTGTAAAAGACATTAGGATGACTTCCAATACCGTGGGAAATGGAACTCCTTCCCTCCCTGCCGCTATATTAATGGCTAGAGTGGATGGTACTACTGTATGATTGTATGTAACTAACGACAAGTATATTGGAGTGATAAGTACTGAAACCAAAAACGCCATATAACGCACAATTCTCAAGTAACTGCTTGAGGTAAGCCTCTCTTCATAGTCATCCATGGTTTTAAAATTATCCCATAGTGTAAATGGCGCTACAACTGCAAAGGGACTATTATTGCTAATAATCGCAAAACAGCCGTTTGAAAGGAATCTTGACACCATATCAGGGCGTTCAGTCTGCTTGAACTTTGGGAAAAGCGACCAGGGGCTTTCTTCTATCAGCTCCGTCAGAACACCCAGTCCATCTACAATATCGATATCAATACTTTCGATGCGCTTTTTTACATCCTCTACTATTTTGGGGTTTATTATGCCATCCAACCATACAAGTCTTACCGCTGTCCTTGAAAGTCTTCCTACAGTAAATGCCTCCATGCGAAGCTGCCTGACAGGCAGTCTCTTCAAAATCAGGCTGATATTCGTGTCGATATTATCGGTAAAAGACTCCTGGCTCCCAAGTACAGTTGCTTCATTCTCCGGTTTTTCAATCGGACGTTTTGTTATTTTCTGGCTTCCTATGATAAGGGCTTTCCCCGAGTTGTCCAGAAATAAAGCCGTATCTCCTAAAAGAATAGCATCTATCACTTGCTGCATTTCATCGGTTATATATGTTATTGAAGCGGAAATAATGCTGGTTTGTATCATTGGAAGAATTTCGCCGGGATGTTTATTTACCTCTTTATTGTTTTCAAGAAGAGGCTCAATCACATTACGGCTTAACAGGTCTTTATCCGCTAATACTTTGATATATGCAAGGCCTGCCTTAACTTTTCCTCCGAAAATAAAATGCCTGTCTTCGACAAGATCTACAGCATCTCCGATTGTTTTTCCAATAAAGCTTAAATTTTCTTCTACAGTCGGTAATATATGTTTTATATATGCATTTGAACTATTCTCAGAATCAAAATCATTTGAGCTTTCATGATTATAATCTTTTTTACTTGCAGCTTTTTTTTTTGCTTTTCTAAAAAATTTCATTACTAATTTTCCGCCTTTGATCAAAAAATATACAGTACTATTTTTAGGAATATATTTAATATTTATTCTAATTTTTATGGTGGATGGGAATTTATCTACATATCGGTGAATATAGGCAGGGGTTTTTAATGGTACAAAATATAATTCTATAAAATTTATTAATTGTATTGGGGTCTTTGATTTTGTTCTCTGTAGCAAGTATATTATTTATTAAAATAGCAGGATTAGCTTTTGATAATTACCTTATGGAGAGAGAGTTTGTAAATTCATTTCCCTGAAAATTGCGTCAAGATTTAAGCCAAAATATAGAATGCTCATTGAGGAATTAATATTCTCACTATCTGTGTTAATGTTCGCTTATCTTATTGCATTAAACTCAGAGATGAAATGTAATTGTAAATAGGTGGAAATAAAAAATGCCTAAGCTCTTATGCTTTAGGCGCCATATTTTATTCTTATAATTAATCTACAGCTAACATTACTGAAGAAGCCTTAATAATAGAAGAATTTAACTCTCCTCTTTTAATTAGCTCGTATACAGTGTTTTTAGAAATTTTTAATATATCTGCTACTTCTTGAGGCGTAAAGGCTGAGTTGTCAGTCATAATTTTATCCCTCACGTTCCTTCAATTTACATATACAAAGACGTATCAAACATAATAAAACTAAACATAATATCATAAAACGTATTATTAACATATATTATATATTATTGCTAGATCAAAAGCAAATAAATGTAGGTTTTTGATATAAAAAATGCAATATACAATTAGTGCTCATGCATTAATGCATTGATTGCATATATTAATATATTGATAACAAGTGCAATAATAAGGCTTGCACATATATTTGATTCATATTAATCAAATTATGATGAAAGTTTTTATAATTATTTATTCATTTCTATTGATTTTTTATTTTCACTAATATATAATAAAACATTATAAAACATTACAAGATGTTATATCTAAGTGAATAAATGATATGCCATGTCCCAATGTGCTAGGTTGCATTTTGGACAGCATCTATAAATCTCAATGGTGGGATTATAATACATTAAAGGTATTATAGTTTTATCATTTTTTTATTTTCACAAATATTAAATTATAGGGGGAATTGTAATGAAAATTCTTAATAAGATCAAGCTTTTAATACTATTGTTGTTATTTACATTGACGATGATTGCCTGTGGCCAAGAAACAATAGAAAAAAACAGTTCGGGAGATACTTCAAAAGACAATAAAGTATCACTTACAATTTCGGCTGCTTCAAGCCTTAAGGATGCTATGGAAGAAATAAAAAAAGAGTATGCAAAAGAGAAGCCTTCCTTGAACATTACATACAATTTTGGTTCATCTGGCTCCTTGCAGCAACAGATTGAAAAAGGTGCAGAAGTAGATATATTTATCTCAGCTGCAATAAAACAAATGAATGCTTTAAAAGATAAAGGATTGATTATGGAAGAGACTCAAAGAAACTTTTTGGAAAATAAAATGGTGCTTATTGCTCCAAAAAATTCTTCAACAATTACTACCTTTAAAGACCTTTCTACTGATAAGATTAAAAAAATAGGCTTGGGCGAACCCAAAAGTGTTCCTGCTGGACAATATGCTGAAGAAGTTTTAACAAAGCTTGATATTTTAAGCTCAATTAAATCTAAGGTGGTATACGGGAAAGATGTTAAAGAAGTCCTAACATGGGTTGAAACAGAAAATGCAGATGCTGGAATGGTTTATGAAACAGATGCTAAAGCATCTGATAAAGTAAAGGTTGTTGCTAAAGCGCCAGACGGATCATATAAACCTATTTATTATCCAGCAGCTGTTATTAAAGCTAGCAAGAATCCAGATGAAGCAAGATCTTTCATTAATTTTCTATATAGCGCTAAAGCAAAACCTTTATTTGAAAAGTACGGATTTATTTATATAGAGAAATAATGATTTATATAAAAATTGGAAGGAGTGAGTTAGATGAGTATAGACTTTTCACCCCTATGGATATCATTAAAAACAGCATTTACAGCTACAATTATAACCTTCTTTCTAGGAATTACTGCAGCTTGGTTTATTGCTTGGTATAGAGGAAAACTTAAAGGTATTATTGATAGTGTACTCACTCTTCCGATGGTATTACCACCAACTGTTGTTGGATTCATTCTACTTATAATATTTGGTAAGGATGGTCCTATAGGAGATCTATTTAGTTTTCTAGGTACACAGATAATTTTTTCATGGTCAGCAACTGTTATTGCTGCCACAGTGGTTGCATTTCCGTTAATGTATAAAACCGCCAGAGGAGCTTTTGAACAGGTAGACAAAAACTTAATATATGCAGCCAGAACTTTAGGAGTATCAGAGTGGAGAATTTTTTGGAAGGTCACAGTTCCACTTGCTTGGCCTGGGATAGCAGCAGGTAGTGTTTTAGCATTTGCAAGGGCATTGGGGGAATTCGGCGCAACGCTTATGGTAGCAGGAAATATACCAGGTAAAACACAGACAATACCTATAGCAATATTCTTTGCAGCTGAAGGTGGAGATATGGACAAAGCTATTTTATGGGTTGTTTTAATATTCGTAATATCACTTGTATTTATGACATTAATGAACTATTGGAATGAGTACCAAAGCAAAAACATTCATAAAGCCGGCATCGTAAACTGATGAATAACTGTTAAGCTGGGAGGTAATTAGTTGGGGCTAGTTGTAGATATCAAAAAGAAACTTTCTGGATTTACCCTAAATGTTAACTTTGATACAAGACAAGATGTGATGGGGCTTCTAGGATCTTCAGGCTCAGGTAAGAGCATGACATTAAGGTGTATAGCCGGTATAGAAAAGCCGGATAAAGGCAGGATAGTTCTAAATGATCGCACATTGTTTGATTCTGATAAAGGAATTAATATTCCCAGTAGAATGAGAAAGATAGGATACTTGTTTCAGAATTATGCATTATTTCCCAACATGACCGTAGAGGAAAATATAGGATTTGCCTTAAATAACCTACCAAAAACGGAAAGAAAAAATATTATACAAAAAAACATAGAAATGATGAAACTAAATGGACTTGAGAAAAGATATCCCATTCAGCTATCAGGAGGTCAACAGCAAAGGGTTGCACTTGCAAGGGCTCTTGCAATAGAGCCTGAAGCTTTACTTTTGGATGAACCCTTTTCTGCATTAGATGATCATTTGAGATCGTTCTTAACTAAACAGCTTATTGATACCCTTACAAATTATAATGGAGTTACCCTGTTTGTAACTCACAACATGGAGGAAGCATATAAAATATGCAATAAGCTGATTGTATTAAAAGGCGGAAATGTAGAGGCCGCGGGGGACAAAAAAGAGATATTGGAAAATCCTATGACAAAAGCAACAGCACAATTAACTGGCTGCAAAAACTTTTCAAAAGCTCGTTACCTATCGAGTAGAGAGCTATTTGCAACAGAGTGGGGAATTAAGCTAAATTGTAGAGACAACCTAAATAATAACATTAAATATGTCGGAATACGTGCACACTATATAAAAGAGGCATTAGAAGAATGTAATGAAAATGTATTTACATGCTGGCCAAGTTTTATAAGTGAAGGTCCCTTTAGAGTGACAGTATATCTTTCCATAGGAAGTAAAGCTTTAAATAGCGAGGACTATCATTTGCAATGGGAAGCCTCAAAAGAGGAATGGTTAGAGCTTAAAGATCAGCCATTACCCTGGAAAATATATTTGGATCCAGTTAAATTGATGATTTTCTACAAATAAAAATATAACATAATAGATAATCTCCAGGACGAGATAAATATCTGGCAGTTTATTTAATTTCCCTTGGATGACTATAATTACAAAAAGAAACAATGCCTTATATATAATTATACACGATTTAACTCTTAAAATACTAAATACCTATTCTTTATATTATGCTGTTTTTTCTAATACTACT
>JAUZPS010000081.1 GCA_030705945.1 Bacillota bacterium | reverse complement strand
TATTTTTTGAGCGCATACATAACGGAATTTGTTATGCCCACCGAAGAATCTGTAAGTGTACCATCGAGGTCAAACAAAATGTAATCATATCCCATAAATTTTCTCCTAATGTTTAATCAATTCTAACTTAACCATAATAACGTTATTTGTAATCATATTTGATAAGTCGTTTCAATAGGCGTCTCTTACCCTTTATAATATAAAGTATATAGTAATGGTTGATCTTCTTAATAACTTTATTTTCCTTCCTAAGTGTTGAAAGCACCCTTTATCTATTCTTCTCATTATAATACTTAGGAATGTTGAAAAAATAACTTCCATAAAATCTTGGCTTAAGTGTTCCCTTAACTCGTGAACAGCCGCTCAGAATCGGAAGTAATTTTTCAATCATTCCTTAAAATAATTCTCAATCATTTTTATATAAAAAGCAATTAATCTTTTACATTTGCCTATCACAAAATAACGTTAAAGCGTTCGTTATTTTGCTCCGTCAAATGTAAGATTAATAGTGCTTTTTATATATATTCAATAAAAGGAGAGAGATTATTATGGGAAACATGGCAAATGCTGATTTAATAAAACTTATGATACCGTTTATAGCAATACAGGCAGGCTTAATAATTTATTGCATAGTAAATATATTGAGGAGAGGCACTCAGAATTTAAACAAACCTATATGGATAATTATTTCGGCGACAGGAACCATTGGATCGTTATTGTTCTTGATATTCGGAAGAAAAAGGTGGGATAACAATGATTAGAATAGAAGACCTTCATAAAAGCTACAAGGACCACAAAGTCCTTATAGGTCTTAATATTCAAGTAGAAAAAGGCGAGATATATGGTTTTATAGGCCATAACGGAGTTGGAAAATCAACTACAATGAATATTCTTGCCGGACTTATCGGATTTCAATCGGGAAAATGTATTATAAACGGCAAGGATATTCGTGACAATGGCTTATTGTTTAAAGACATAGGGTATCTTCCTGAGGACCCCAAATTTTATCCTTACATGAACGCCTGGGAGTATTTTGACTTCATAGGCCGTATCGGCGGAGACACCGGTAAGGAGATAAAGCTAAAAGCGGGAAAGCTTCTTGAAGCGGTTAAACTTGAGAAGGCGGCAAAAAGAGCAATTGGCGGATATTCAAGAGGTATGAAGCAAAGACTAGGCTTTGCGGTGGCTATGTATCATGATCCTGAACTTTATCTGCTTGATGAACCATCTTCTGCTCTTGATCCCGAAGGAAGAATAGATATGGTAAATATCATTGAAGATCTCAAGGAGAAAGGAAAAACAATCTTTTTATCAACACACATCTTAAACGATATTGAGAAGGTTTGCGACAGAGTAGGTATTATCCATGATGGAAGGATAGTAGTTGAAGACAATCTGAATAAGCTGCTTGAAAAGTACGTACAGCCAGTTTATGATATTGAGTTTAATAGAAGACCTACAGGAAACTGTATAAATAAACTTTCGGCATTAGAATATGTTGATAAAGTTGATATTGATGACAGAAGGGTAAGCGTGTATATCAAAAGCATAGAAAGGGATTCCCAGAAGTTATTGAGAGAAGTAGTGGAATTGGAAGCGCCTGTAACCTCAATCAATTTGAAGAGAAGCAGTCTGGAAGAAATATTTATGAAGGTGGTGAAATAAAATGAAAAGCTTTAACGCATACATTAAAAAAGAATTTATTGAAGCTTTGAGGACCCAAAAATTTATAATTATTGCGGCGGCAGTTATGTTTTTTGCCGTTGCGGATCCTGCGTTTTTAAAACTTATGCCACAGATATTAAAAAGTCAGATGGGTATTGACCCTAGTGCTATCAAGCAAAGTCAGGAAGTGGCAATGCAAAATTTTATGAAAGACCTTTTCCAGATTAGCACTTTTATAATAGTGCTGGCGTTGTCAGGTATTATTTCGGGTGAAAGAAAAAATAAAACCTTTACGATTCCTGTGTCCATGGGGTGTAAAGTTTCGGGAATCGTTATAGGAAAGAATCTGATATATGGGGTTTACTTGTTTGTAATGACTATGTTAGGCATATTGACAGCATATTATTATTCAGGCATAATATTTGGAAGTGACTTAAATATTTTGGATGCTGTAAAATCTGGGTTGTTATTCGGGTTGTATTTTATGTTTGCTCTAAGCCTTGTCAGCTTTTTTAGCAGTTTATTTGACAGAGGGTTTATGGCGGGTATACTTACGCTAATCGTTATATATCTCATGAAAGCTGTTGAAGGATTATTTAATTTTAATAGATTTTTCCCGACACACATAATAACAGAAGCAAATGTTTTTAAAACCAGTCTTCAGAGCGCTTCGATCACTTCTATTGTAGTAGCTGGTATAGCGGTTCTGATTCTGAATCTTCTTACCTGTATGAGGCTTAAAAAGCTCGAACTGAACTAATTTCATATAGAAAGAGGTTATACCATTGCTAGAGGCAGAATTGCTTGTCGCAGCAAAATCCGGAGACAGAAAATCTCTTGAAACGCTTCTTATGGATAATTATAAAATAGTTTTTGGATATCTTTTGAAGCTGTCTATGAATGAAGATACCGCAAGAGATCTGACTCAGGAAACAATGACTAAGGCGATTGTCAATATAAAGAATTTCAAAGGTGAATCAAAGTTTGCAACATGGCTTATCTCCATAGCGTCAAACTTATTTAAGGATGCTTTAAAGAAGAAAAGCAGAACTTTAGAAAATATTGATGAAAAAATTGATCTCGATGCTGGTGAGGATGTTGAGCAAACTATTCTTACGAGAGAAAAACTCGCCATCTTAAAAAATGCGCTGTCGATTATTCCTGAAGAAATGCGACAGGCATTTATTCTTAAGCATTATTACAATTATAGTTATGAGGAAATTGCGCTAATACTTAAATGTCCTGTCGGGACGGTTAGATCGAGAATACATTATTCAATAAAGAAGCTGAAAACGGTTTTGGAGGGAGGCGCCTTAGAATGAGTGAATGCTGTAAGAAATATGAGGCAGACCTGATTGACATATATTATGGCGAATTGGAAATGAGCGATGAAATTAAAACACATCTCGAGGAATGCGATTTGTGCGCCTCATATTTGAAGGGATTGGAAGAAGTGAAAAGCGACTTATCCCTTTTAGATTCAGATATAAATATTGATAATATCGTGGACGAAACTCTTATAAGGAAAGCGTTTGCTGCTGTGGATAAAAAGACTGAAAAGAAAAATAGATTTTTTGATTTGGCCATTTTTCTTTCTATTGCAGCTGTCATAATAGCTGCAGCCTTAATGCTGGCTTACAAAGGCTATGGGATATATCTGATTTATTTTCAGGCTGCTGTTTTCTTTTTAGCGCCAATTGGTTTGCTCGGCGTTATTAAAATGAGACAGTTCAAGGAGGGGGTATAATATGCCTTTCTGGATGTTTATCTTATTATTTATTGTTCTTTTTTGTCAGGCGGCTTGGATTTTTAACGATGCATCAAAAAGAGGCGAAAATAAATGGATTTGGGGATTTTTTGGGCTGTTGAATGTGCCGACCAACCTTATTGTTTACCTCATTGTTACAAGATGTTTTGCAAAGTCAATTCCTTGTAAGACTTGTGGAAAGAAGATAAAAAATGATTTCAAATTTTGTCCTCATTGCGGAGATATAAATAATGGGTATAAAAAATGAGTATAAATTTAGATAAATTTATTTTGCCAAAAAGCTCTAATGATCCAAAAAAGTATCGGTCATTAGAGCCTTTGATTATATATATTTTGCAATAAACAGTTTACATTAATTTTCTGAATTTATTATTAATTATCATTGCTTCGATCTGGCGATTTCTTCCGCAAGTTCATTTAAATACGCCCAACGTTCTATTGCCGTATTGAGTTCCTCCTCAAGCAAATCCTTTTTCTTAAGAAGTTCCTGTAAACGCTCAAATGAGCTGGAGGCTTGTTCGATTTCCATGTTTACGGAGGATAATTCACCTTCTAATCTTTCAATGATTCCATCAATTTCATCAAACTCTTTTTGTTCTTTAAACGAAAATTTCAATGGCCTGTCTTTCTTGTTGGAATCTTTTTCAATATCCTTATCCGGTTTTGTGTTCCGTTTTTCATCTGTTTCTATCGGAAGCGCTTTTATGCTATCCGCATAATCGGTGTAGTTTCCAACATATTGTTTTACAACGCCATTTCCTTCGAAAGAAAAAATTTTGTTTGCGATCCTGTCGAGGAAGTATCTGTCATGGGACACTACAATAACTATTCCCGGAAAATCATCAAGATAGTTTTCCAAAATGTTCAGTGTCTGGATATCAAGATCATTAGTAGGCTCATCCAGTATAAGAACATTTGGCGCGCTCATAAGTATCCTAAGCAGATAAAGTCGCCTTTTTTCACCTCCTGACAGCTTGGATAGAGGAGTCCATTGAACCGCCGGAGGGAATAGAAAAGTTTCTAACATATTTGACGCAGTCAGCGTCCCTTCCGAAGTTGTTATGAACTCGGCTTCTTCCTTAATATATTCAATCACCCTCAAATTTTCATTCATATTCTCATTTTCCTGAGTAAAAAAACCAATTTTTACAGTATCGCCAATAACGATTTCGCCCTCATTTGGCTCTAATTTTCCAGATATAATTTTAAGCAATGTCGATTTTCCAGTTCCGTTTGGACCAATAATACCAATTCGGTCATCCCTTAAAAAGATATTGTTGAAGTCTTTAATGAGAAGCTTATTAGGATAACTCTTACCTATACCGCTAAGCTCAATTATCTTTTTACCAAGTCTTGAAGAGCCAGCCTTTATTTCTACATTGCCATTGGTAATTGGCGAACCTTCCCCCTGGAGCTTTTCGAAACGCTCGATTCTTGCCTTTTGCTTGGTAGAACGAGCTTTTGCGCCTCTTCTTATCCATTCCAGTTCTTGCCTTAACAGGTTTTGACGCTTTCTTTCCGATGACTGCTCTAATTCCTCACGCTCAGCCTTCATTTGGACGAATTTACTGTAATTTGCCTGATAGCTGTATAGATTGCCATTATCAAGCTCAATAATTCTATTGGCAACCCTGTCTAAGAAGTATCTGTCATGGGTAACCATAAGAAGGGAGCCTTTAAATTTATCGAGATATTTTTCGAGCCAGTCAACAGTATCACTGTCAATATGGTTTGTAGGCTCATCCAATATCAACAAGTCTGAAGGGCTTATTAGAGAGCTTGCAATGGCGACCCTTTTGCGCTGGCCTCCTGAAAGGGAGCCTACATCAGCATCAAAGTCATGAATGCCAAGTTTGGTAAGAACATTTTTAGCTTCGTTTTCAATAGTCCATGCGTCCATCAGATCCATCTTCTGGGCTAAATTTATCAGCTCTTTCTCTTTTTTTTCATCTCCAGGATTTTTATTATTTTCAAGAAGAGCAGCTTCATACTCTCTTAAGAGTTTCATTATTGGAGAACTTCCCTTAAAAACCTGCTGCAGTACGGTTGAACCAGCTTCAAAATATGGGTTTTGAGGCAAATACTCTATTTTAATATCTTTTCCCTTAATAATCCTGCCTTCATCGGTTTCTTCAACTCCTGCAAGCAGCTTAAGAAGGGTAGATTTTCCTGTACCGTTGATTCCAATGAGTCCAATCTTTTCTCCTTCATTTATGCCAAGCGATATATCATTAATTATAACTTTTTCACTATAACCTTTAGAAATTTTTTCAGCGGATAATATATTCAAACTAACTACCCCTTTTTCTTTTTTTATCATTATACATCAAACATGGAAAAATCACTATACATAGGTGAAGTGCTAAGTCTTAAAGTATTGTCGTATAAACATTATAATATTTACTGACTCAGAATATTAATTATGTGGGAAATCTGAGTTAAAATCAATTAATCTTTTACATTTAGGTATAGCAAAATGTAAGATTAATAATGATTTTTATATAGTTAAGGTAACAAATTTAGTATAAAATAATATATAATTATTTATAAAGGATTATTTTCTGGAAATTGACAATAAAACTTATTTATATTAAAGTGATTGATCTTACATTTGACAGAGCAAAATAAACGAACGCTTTAACGTTATTTCGTTATAGGCAAATGTAAAAGATTAATCACTTTAATATGGCTATGAAGTATATCAGAACACAGTCAAAGGGCTTAAGCCTCTTAGTATAGGCGTGATTACGCAAATTCATTGATAAGAAGGGAATACATAATAAATGAACAAAATTCTAATAACCGGCGGGTCTGGATTCATAGGAAGTCATCTTGCAAAAGGTTTAAGTAAAAAGGGTTTTGAAGTATCTGTATACGATATAAAGCCAAATAACAATAATGAAATAGAATATATAAATGGCGATATTTTGAACTATAGGAGACTCAAAGCTGCGATTAAGGGTAAGAAAATAGTGTGCCACTTAGCTGCAATGGTTGGGGTAGAAGCTTGTCTTAAGGATGAAGAAAAGGTTTGCAGAACTAATATAGAAGGCACTCAAAATGTTATCAGAGCTTGCGCGGAGTCAGGCGTAGAAAATTTGCTCTTTACATCTTCATCGGAGGTGTATGGTGAAGGGAGTCCTTTTATAGTTTTAGATGAAGGAGCTAAATTAAATCCAATAAGCCGTTATGGTGAATCAAAACTTCATGGTGAATGGCTTATGAAGCAATTTTCAGAGAATTCCAATGTGAAAGTAACCGTGCTAAGATATTGTAATATCTATGGCAAGCGCCAAAGAAAAGAATTTGTGGTATCGATATTCATTAATAATGTATTGGAGAATAAGCCTTTAAGAATATGCGGCGATGGAGAGCAGCTTAGAAGCTTTACATATATAGACGATGCGGTTGAAGGGACGATAAAAGCATTACTTCGTTATGAAACTCAATTTGATGTTTTTAATATTGGATCGTCCTATAATATTAAGATAAAGGATCTAGCAAAGAAGATCATTGAACTTAATAAGAGTGGAAAGATAGAATATGTTACATATGAGGAACTTAATAGAAAGAAAGATTGTGAAATTTTATATAGGATACCTTCTATTGAAAAAGCAAGAAACTGTCTTGGATATTCTGATGCCACTGATCTGGATAAAGGTTTGCAAACAATATTTGATTATTATAAAAGCCTAAAAGAGGATCTACCTGTCGCAAGTTTAACATAAAAGTGCCAAACTGAGCAAAAATGCGCTGGTCTAAAACTAATTTTACAGTTGGTTATCTCTAGAGAAGGCATTTATAAGTCTGATTATCTCAGCTGTTCCATCAGGCGCTGAAGTATTATTCAAGCATTCTATATACATGCTCTTTCTCTCAAATAAATTTTTTATTTCTTTTAACAGGACATCGTAATTTAAATTTTTCTCGGTTAACATTTGTCCAAAACCATTATTGACAACATATTCAGCGTTTAATACCTGTTCGCCCCTGCTTGCGTTGGTCGAAAGTGGTATAAAGAGAGTTGGTTTCTTTAAAGCAAGCAGTTCGAAAACTGAATTTGTACCAGATCGTGAAATCACAATATCTGCTATTGAAAATAAATGGGGTAATTCTTTTTGTACAAATTCCCACTGCTTATACCCGTTAAGTCCTAAAAGTGAATTGTCAATGTTTCCTTTCCCGCAAATGTGAGCTACTTGGAATTCTTCAAGTAATTTATTCAGAATTTCACGTATATTTTTATTTATATTTACTGATCCGAGACTTCCGCCCAAAACAAGTATTACTGGGGTTTTGCTATTAAATCCGCATAATTCATAGCCTATGTCCTTAACGCCTGAAGTTATCTCTTTTCGGATAGGTAATCCTGTATATACTGCTTTTGATTCAGGTAGAAATTTTGTAGCGCTTTTAAAGGTTGTACACACCTTCTTAACAAATGGAATACATATTTTATTGGCAAGTCCTATGGTCACATCTCCTTCATGAGTTATTGAAGGAATTCTTTTAAGCCATGCTGCGATTATAACCGGCACTGATACAAATCCGCCTTTTGAAAAAACAATTGAAGGATTGATCTTAATCATAAGATAAATAGATTGAAATATGCCTATCAGAACATTAAAGGGATCAATAAAATTCTTTAAATCAAAATAACGTCTGAGTTTTCCAGTTCTAATGGCATGATAATGAATTTTTTCATTTTGAACCAAGCTTTTTTCAATTCCTTTATAAGAACCAATATAATGAATCTCATAACCTGAATTTAAAAGCTCTGAAACTAACGCAAGATTGGGCATTACATGACCTGCTGTTCCCCCGCCCGTTAAAACAATTTTTTTCATTTTCATAACCTCGTTTGAAATGGCTGTTTTATTAATAAGAAGGTTTTGCTCAGCAAATATTTTATCAGATTTTATCCATTTAAGTCTATTTATTTTAAAGTATTGTTGTATGTATAGCAAATATATAATACAAATAAAGACGCAAAATAAGGTGACTGTAAGACATAGTTATTTTGACTTTTTAAGCTGCAACGATTATAATTAACTTGACGTAAATTATGATTGAACATATTAATTATGTAAATGATTTAGTTGCATTTGTTAATGCAAAATATTATAGATAGAAAATTTATGAATTATAACAAGGGTATTATTTGCGCTCCGAAATACGGCTTTATATTATTATCTTTTTACTGGAGTGTGCGATGTTGAATATTAAGGATAAAAGTTTTTTTGAAGAAATAAAGAGAATAATGAAATTCTCAATAATTGGCGTGATTAATACTCTACTGACTATGGGTGTAGATGATGGCTTATTTTATTTATTTAACATAGATAAAAATATTTCCTTCTCTATTGGTTACTTTTTAGGTATGCTTAATTCCTATATAATGAACAGCATATTTACCTTTAAAAGTAAGACTGCTTTAAAAAACCCGAGAAATAAAATGTTGAAGTTCGTTATCATTAACATTTTGTCATATCTGGCCGCGCTTTTTGCAAAAGACTTTGGCGCAGTTGTCTTTTCAACTCAGGGTAAGAATTATATTAATAGTCTGTTTGGAGTGGTTGCCGCTCAGGTAATAAATTATCTGGGCTATAAGTTATGGGTTTTTGGCGATAAAAGCTCTGATGATAAGGCGTAAAATATTTTTGAGTTTAACAATCTCTGGATTTCTGTAGACTAACCGCCGTTTTATATGTTATAATATCCCGTAGTCTAGAGGAAGGTAGGTAACGTTATGATTCATGCAAGCGGCATATCCCTGAGGTACGGGGGACGCGCTTTATTTGAGAATGTAGAAATAAAATTTACAGCAGGCAACTGCTATGGATTAATTGGGGCAAATGGTTCAGGAAAGTCAACCTTTTTAAAAATTCTCTCAGGAGAAATTGAAGCTAATAAGGGAGAAGTATTAATAAGCCCAGGTGAAAGATTAGCGGTTCTAAAGCAGAACCACTATGAGTTTGATGAATTTGAAGTTTTGAAGACAGTAATAATGGGTCATAAAAGGCTCTGTGAAATAATAGACGCAAAAGAAGTTTTATACGCAAAACCTGATTTTTCAGAAGAAGATGGTATAAAGATATCTGAGCTTGAAGCGGAGTTTGCGGAGTTAAACGGATGGGAAGCTGAGTCAGAAGCGGCTACCCTTCTAAATGGGCTTGGAATAAACGAAGAATTTCATTATAAAAAAATGAAAGATATAGACGGAAACCAGAAAGTCAGGGTTCTTTTGGCTCAGGCGCTTTTTGGCAATCCACATGTTCTGCTTCTCGATGAGCCTACCAACCATTTAGATATTGAATCGATTACATGGTTGGAAAATTTCTTGTACAACTTTGAAAATACTGTAATAGTTGTATCCCATGACAGACATTTTCTCAATAAAGTTTGTACGCATATAGCGGATATAGATTATGGTAAAATACAGTTATATGTAGGTAACTACGATTTCTGGTACGAATCAAGCCAGTTGGCGCTTCAACAGACGAGAGACGCTAACAGAAAAACTGAAGCAAAAATGAAGGAACTCCAAGAATTTATACAACGGTTCAGCGCCAATGCGTCCAAGTCAAAACAAGCTACTTCCCGTAAGAAGCTTCTGGAAAAGCTCACGCTTGAGGATATTAGACCGTCTTCCCGTAAATATCCGTTTGTTGATTTTAAACCGGACAGGGAAGCTGGAAATGATCTGTTAATGGTATCAGGATTGACTAAAGCCGTTGAAGGTGAAAAGCTGCTGGATGACGCAAGTTTTTTTGTCAATAAAGGCGATAAAATTGCCTTTGTTGGGCCGAACGGACTTGCTAAAACAACTTTATTTAAGATACTTACAGAAGAATTGCAGTCCGACAGCGGAGAATTCAAATGGGGAATAACCACTTCACAAGCGTATTTCCCAAAAGATAACTCTTCTTACTTTGATGGCGTGGATATTTCGTTGGTTGATTGGTTGAGACAGTATTCTAAAGATCAGACAGAGACATTCCTAAGGGGCTGGCTAGGTAGAATGCTATTTTCAGGCGAAGAAGCTCTAAAAAAGGCTTCTGTTTTATCGGGAGGAGAAAAGGTGCGTTGCATGCTTGCAAAGATGATGCTTTCAGGCGCTAATGTTCTCATTCTCGATGAACCTACCAACCACCTTGACCTGGAATCAATAACAGCTCTCAATAATGGTCTGATTAACTATAAAGGAACAATTTTATTTGTTTCGCATGACCACCAGTTTGTTCAGACTGTAGCAAACAGGATAATTGAAATAACGCCTAAGGGCTTGATCGATAGACAGATGACTTATGATGAATATCTTGAGAGCGAGGATATATCAGCTCTTAGAAAGAGCATGTACGCATAATTATCTGTAAATATTAACAAAAGCTGTTTAGGGAATTGTTCTGTTCTATAATTATATAGCAGACAATTCCTTTTTATTTCTTTAATTCTGTTCTGTGTTTACGCAAAATAAAGTGTGAGAGGGATATTATGAGTATTTTAAATGTTGAAAACGTTAATCATGGCTTTGGAGCCAGAAAAATTTTAGAGGATGCGTCGTTCCGCCTTTTAAAAGGCGAGCATGTAGGACTTGTTGGAGCAAATGGAGAAGGTAAAACAACCTTTCTTAATATAATAACGGGAAAACAGATACCTGATGAGGGCAAAGTTGAGTGGTGCAACAGAATAACAACAGGGTATCTTGATCAACATACGATATTGACAAAAGGCAAAACAATAAGAGAAGTGCTGCAGGAAGCTTTTCAGCACATGTTTGATCTGGAAAAAGAAATGCTTGAGATTTATGAGAAAATGGCTGATGCCTCCGAAAGCGAGATAAACGCTATGATGGAGGATGTGGGGGATATTCAGAGCGAGTTGGAACACAGCGGTTTTTATATGATAGACGTTAAAATTGAAGAAGTTGCAAATGGCTTGGGGCTTGGGGAGATAGGCCTTGATAAAGATGTGACTAATTTAAGCGGAGGCCAGAGATCCAAGGTTTTACTGACCAAACTGCTGCTTCAGAATCCTATGATAATGATATTGGACGAGCCTACAAACTTCCTTGATGAAAACCACATCAATTGGCTCAAGAATTATCTTAAAAATTATGAAAACAGCTTCATTCTTGTTTCACACGATATTCCATTTTTAAATGAGGTTGTAAATGTTATATATCATGTGGAGAACGCTGTATTGACAAGATACTCGGGCAACTATGACCAGTTTGATCAGATGTACCAGCTAAAGAAGCAGCAGAACCAGATAGCGTATGACAAACAACAAAAGGAGATTGAGCGCCTAGAAGACTTTGTTGCAAGAAACAAGGCTCGAGCGGCAACAGCGACTCTGGCAAGGAGTCGTCAGAAGAGACTCGATAAAATGGATATTATAGAGAAGGACAAAGAGAAGGTTAAGCCAACGTTTAAATTCAGAGAGGCAAGGAGTCCCGGCAAATACGTTTTTCAGACGAATAATCTTGTTATAGGCTATGGAGATCCACTGACCAAGCCTCTTGACGTTATTCTTGAACGAGGCAAAAAGGTTGCTATAAAAGGTGTTAACGGGCTTGGAAAAACAACTTTGTTAAAAACCCTTTTAGGTATATTAAGCCCTGTTTCAGGCAGCGTGAGGCTTGATGATTACCTTTATCCCGGATATTTTGAACAGGAATCGGAACGCGGTAACAGCAGGACTGCTCTTGAAGAGGTGTGGAATGAGTACCCTGGCTTATCCAATGCGGAAGTAAGAGGAGCTTTGGCGAAGTGCGGCCTTACCAATGAACATATAACGAGT
>JAUZPS010000080.1 GCA_030705945.1 Bacillota bacterium | reverse complement strand
TAATTAAAATTATATTTTAGGCAGTATCAAAAAGAAAACTCGTCTACCTTGGTTTCAAAAACTTGATCTATATAAAAAGCAATTAATCTTTTACATTTGCCTATCGCAAAATAACGTTAAAGCGTTCGTTATTTTGCTCCGTCAAATGTAAGATTAATAGTGCTTTTTATATAGATCAAGTTTTTGAAACCAAGGTAGACGAGTTTTCTTTTTGATACTGCCTAAAATATAATTTTAATTACTGTAGGGGGGTAAAATGAAAGGTTTATTGTTTAAGAAGGAGCAAAAGGAGAGAGGTTTATTTACTGGTGATTTTAACTGTTCAAGGCAAGATGAGATTTCTGGAAATTATAGTTCGAAAGTTATTAAGGAAGGCTTTTGCATACTCAATTTAAAGTCTTATACTTTCGTATCGCTTATTGTTTTAACTCTTTTTGTTATTATATCCAAAGCTTCAGCAGCTCCTTATAATGGGGAAGTTTTCAAAATGAAGCAGCCGGATAATACCTACGTAGATGTAAAAATATGGGGAGACGAATATTTCCAACGAGCTGAGAGCATTGATGGATATACAGTTTGCAGAGACCCTCATACAGGTTGGATATGTTATGCAAACATAAATAACAGTAGCGATGAATATGTATCGAGTGGAGTTGTGTATAATAAACGATTGAGCGCGAATACCATAACCTTAAAAAATGGCAGAAAGCTCACAAGAGGATTAAAGTTAGGCAAAAGCGCAATTTTAAAAAAAGCCAGAGAAAAACATGATGAGCTTTTTCTCGCCGGAGAGACAGGAAATACAACTTCGATACAAAATAGTTATAATAAAACTCTTGATTCGGATTATTCAGGTAGTACAAGCCCTATAACAGGATTAACGATACTCATTGATTTTTCTGATTGTCCTCAAAGTATATCAAAAGAAGAAATAAGCAACCTCATAAATCAGGAAGGATACAAGGGGTTTGACAATAATGGGTCAGTAAGAGATTATTTTTATGATATTTCAGAAGGAAGGCTAATATACACAAACCAGGTTATAGGTTACTACAGAGCCAAAAACCCAAAATCTTATTATAATGATTTGAATGCGACAGGAAGGGCTAAGGAGCTGATAATGGAAGCTTTAGAAGCCCTTGATAAAGAAGGATTTGATTTTTCAAAGCTATCATTGGATGAAAATGGCATGGTTATGGCAGTAAATTTCTTGTATGCCGGAAACCCAGATGTTGATTGGGGAAAAGGTTTATGGCCTCAGTCGGGAGAAATATCGAAGTTTGATGCTGATGGTGTTTATGTAAGCAGGTATCAAATGTCTCAAATTGGAACTAAACCGCAGATAGGGCCATTTGTCCATGAGAATTGCCATATGGTTTGCGGCTATCCCGATCTTTATGATTACCAGTATGATTCTAAAGGAGTAGGAAAATACTGCGTTATGGGCTATACTGATCCTAACAACCCTCAACCTCCTAATGGCTTCTTAAGAAGTATCATGTCAGGTTGGGGAAAGGTTACAAAATTGAATGACTTGCCAGATAAAACTAAAGTTACGATAAAAGCAGATTCATCAGATGTTTTTGCTTATTACAGCCCAAATGCAAATGAGTTTTTTATAATAGAAAATATACAGAAAAAAGGAAGATGGGCATGCGTTCCTGATGAAGGATTAGCAATTTGGCATGTAGACGTAAATGGTAACAATGATTACCAGGATATGAGCAGGGAGAAGCATTACGAGGTGTCCCTTGTACAAGCGGACGGGTTGTATGAACTCGAGAAAAATGTTAATTACGGCGGAACAGATGATTTGTTTCATTACGGAAACAAGGACTCTTTTGATAGCAATACAGAACCAAAATCTTTATGGTGGGACGAAACACCTTCAGGATTGATAATCTCGGATATTAGCGTTGAGGGGGACAAAATGACATTTGTCATACATAATAATAATCAGCCTGTTTCTTCCGGTGAATATACAATAACACCAACAGCAACTCCAACAGCCACGCAAACACCTACTACAACACCAACACCTACTGTAACTACTTCTGTAACACCAACAGCTGAAAAAATTACTGATACTGTGACACCGACACCAACTCAAGTTATTACAAGCACTCCTACATCCGAACCCTTAAATGAGCCAACATATACTATTTCTGGATATGTGGCGCCGGATTTTTATGTAGATGGTAATAACCCAAAGACCAGGCAAGGCTTTATAGTAACATTAGAGGGAACTGAATACAGCGCTATAACCGATAATGATGGATATTTTAAAATTAATAACATAAAACCCAGCAATGAAGGGTATCAGCTTTGCATAAGCAAGGTTAATTGTTATAAGAAGGTAATTGATGATATAGTAGTTGATTCTGATAAGATTATCTCTGAACGAGCCGCTCCAATTCAAATGTGGTGCGGAGATCTAAATAATGATGAGAGAATTAATATGATTGATGTTGTTATATTGGCTCATAAATTTAATTCGAGAATTGATGGCAATTATTCGGAGGAAGTTGATTTAGACATGGATGGAGAAGTTAATTTCAGAGATTTCCTTATAGTTGTAAAGCATTTTAACACAACTCAGTCTGATTTTTCATAAAAGCGCCGGTATAATATATACCAAACTATAAATTTATATATAAGTTTGCTTCTAAAATCATATTCTTTTAAATTTTATCTTGATTATAAAGCTGTTTTACATTAAAATTATACGAAAAGAGTGGTTTAATAAATGATACTATAATGAATGTTTGCTTCCAATGCATTTAACCATTACAAAGATATTCAAGCATTTGTTTATTGCTAAAATGTAAGTCCTATAATAATAAAAAACTATCTCAATAATTCAAATAAAGGAGAATAGAAATGGATAAAATCAAAATGAAGGTTCCACTCGTAGAGATGGACGGAGATGAGATGACAAGGATTATCTGGAAATTGATTAAGGATATACTTCTAGAGCCTTACATAGATCTTAAAACAGAATATTATGACTTAGGTCTCGAGTACAGAGATAAGACAAATGATCAGGTTACAGTTGATTCTGCAAACGCAATTAAAAAGTATGGTGTCGGAGTAAAATGCGCTACAATTACACCTAACGCTGACAGAGTTAAGGAATATAACCTCAAACAAATGTGGAAGAGTCCTAACGGAACAATCAGGGCGATTCTTGACGGAACAGTATTCAGAGCTCCTTTAATTGTAAGCAGCATTAAGCCTTTTGTAAGCACATGGGTAAAGCCTATAACAATTGCAAGGCATGCTTACGGCGACGTTTATAGGGATGTGGAATACCGTGTTGAGGGAGCTGGAAAGGCTGAGTTGGTTTTTACAGCAGAAAATGGAGAGGTCACAAAACACACTATTCACAACTTTGACGGCGCTGGAGTTCTTCTTGGAATGCATAATCTTGATAAGTCAATTGAAAGCTTTGCAAGGGCTTGCTTTAATTATGCTCTTGATGTCAAGCAGGATTTGTGGTTTGCGACAAAGGATACAATATCTAAAAAGTATGACCATACATTTAAAGATATTTTTCAGGATATTTATGATAAAGAATATAAATCAAAATTTGAAGCTGCAAACATTGAATATTTTTACACATTGATAGATGACGCGGTAGCTCGTGTAATAAGGTCTGAGGGCGGATATGTATGGGCATGCAAAAACTATGATGGCGATGTTATGTCCGATATGGTTGCAACAGCTTTTGGAAGCCTTGCTATGATGACATCTGTATTAGTTTCTCCGGAAGGCTACTATGAATTCGAGGCGGCTCATGGAACAGTTCAAAGACATTATTACCAGCACCTCAAAGGTCAGGAAACTTCAACTAATTCAATGGCTACTCTATTTGCATGGACAGGAGCTCTTAAAAAGCGTGGGGAAATGGACGGCATTAAAGAGCTTGTTGATTTTGCGGATAAACTGGAAAAGGCGTCCTTGCTCACAATAGAAGAAGGCGTTATGACAAAAGATTTAGCTCAATTATCAGAAGTTAAAAATAAAAAAGTAGTCAATACCGAACAATTCTTAAAGGAAATAAATGATAGATTGGTTAAATTACTTTAAAAACCGTAGTTGAAGCAGAAGCTATAGATGAGTTTTTAGTTATTCTAACTTTAGGTAGTATCAAAAAAAATTAGCAGCTGTTCATTACAAGATATAAAAAGTCCTCAATACCGGATTACTAAGTCAGGTTTTGAGGACTTTTAAAATAATCAAAAGAAGCAGAATCTGTTCTTATGGTTAAATTAAATTATTTTATGGTTAAATTATTTAGATTTCTTGTTAAGACTTCCTAGAATCTTGTGCTTTTTACGTTCTTCATTGCTCTTAACATCAATCATATCCAACATAAACATGAAAATCGGTATTCCTATTATCAGACCCCAAATTTTAAAAAAGTGTTCACCGATAAGAAGAATTATAAATGTAAAAAATACGGGCAATTCAGTCTTTGAAGACATAAGCTTGGGGTTTAAAACATAAGCTTCGAGTGAGTGAAGCAAAGCCACCATTATCCATACGATCAGAACCATATTAATACCGCCGGTATTAAAGGCTATGAGGCTTAACGGCACTAATGATATAAAAACCCCTGCTACAGGTATCAAGCCTAAAATAAAGACCATTAACCCGAGCCCAAGAACCTGATCAAATCCAAGAACTGCTAAAGCTATTGTTGATAGTATACTGTTTATTAAAGCAATTACTATCTGCGCTTCAATTACTTTACCAAAGGAATTTGCAAATTTTACGCCAAAGTATTCAATTTCAGTATAAAAACTGGAGATTTTACTTTCTTTAAATCTGTGGACAAATCTTGTTATTCTTGTCTTTTCCAGTAAAAAGAACAAGCTCAATATCAAAGCCAAGAAAACGTCAAGTCCGGCTTTACTTATGTTTCCGGCGGATTTTGCCATAAAGCCTGCTGTCTGATGAATGTAATCCGTCAAATTAATATCTTTTATATTTATATTAAATTGCTTTAATAAAGATAATATGTTTTTTTCAAGCGCGTTGTTGTGAGGCTGTTTATAATATTTGTAGATTTGATTTGCAACATTTCTGATTTCTTCGATTACCGACGGCAGAAATAAGTACAAGCCTATGACTACGGCAAGCAAAAGGGCAAGGTAAAGCGCGACAGTAACAACCTTTTGTTTTACTCGAACAACCTTTGATATTTTAGAGCTGATAAAGCTTTGCGCTCTATACATAAGGTAAGTGAAAATAAAAGTCAATAAAAACAAATTGAGCATACTTCTCATTAAGTACAGAAAAAATGACAGTACTAATAATATTAGTATTCTACGAGTTGATTCCCTCTTAATAAAGTTGATAATCAATTCCATATTGTGGGTTAACCTCCTATATAAGTTTACAGCATATTATAGAAATTATATCGGAATAAAATTACATTAGCAATATGCAAGTATTAAAGTATGATAAATAAAGTATTAAAAAAAGATTAAAAAATGATAAAAATTTGATTTTCTACAAAAAGCGCTATTAATTAGGGCTTTTCAAGCGAACTGATATAAAAGCGCGCGGTTGCTTATCTATGTATCCATGTATTGTAAGTTGTAAAGGTTATAGTACATGCCTTTTTTTGCCAGCAGTTCATGATGATTTCCTATTTCTCTGATTTTTCCTTTGTGAAGAACTATTATTTTATCAGAATGTTGGATTGTTGAAAGTCTATGAGCTATTACAATAGTAGTGCGGTTTTTAGTTATTTTACCAAGAGCATCTTGAATAAGAGCTTCTGTTTCGGTGTCAATGTTTGCAGTGGCCTCGTCGAGTATAAGTATTGATGGATCAAATGCCAATGCCCTTGCAAAAGCTAATAGCTGTCTTTGACCTGCGGATAAAGTGGAGCCCCGCTCTCTGACTTCTTCATCATAGCCCTCGTCAAGTTTTTCAATAAACTTATCTGCATTAACATGCTTGGAGGCAGCAACAATTTTATCGTCAGTTATGCTTTTGTTGTTTAGTCTGATATTATCTTTAATTGTTCCGCCAAACAGGAAAACATCCTGCAGCACTACAGCCATACTCTGTCTTAAGGTTTTCTTGTCGATATCTCTCACACTGATGCCATCAATCAATATGTCGCCTTTTTGAATTTCATAAAGCCTGTTAATAAGATTGATAATAGACGTCTTTCCTGCTCCTGTCGCGCCCACAATTGCAATAGTCTGACCTTTTGGAACATGAAAGCTTACATCTCTTAATACCCACTCTTCGTTATTATATGCGAACCATACGTTCTTAAATTCAATATCTCCATTCAGCGTTTTACAATCGCGCAAATAAGAGCCTGAAGCTTCTTCGGACGGTGTATCGAGAATAAGAAATATTCTTTCGGATGAAGCCATTGATGACTGCAAAATATTGTATTTCTCCGACAAGTCGTTTATAGGTTGGAAGAACATGGTGATATAGTTTACAAAAGCAAACATAACCCCAAACTGCAAGGCTCCGCTTAACACATCGCCGCCTGCAAACCATAAAATTGCAGAAAGGCAAATAGCCGCAATAAGATCATTTAATGGCCTGAACAAGCCAAAAGCTACAACTTCCCGGATGCCGGCTTTATAGTATGAGGTATTGATTTCCTGAAACTGATTGAAGTTTTCTTTCTCTTTACCGAAGATCTGAATTATTTTCATCCCTGAAAGGTTCTCAGACATTGCTGAATTAATTCTTGCAAGAGTAACCCTTACAGTTCTGTAAATTGCCCGTACCTTTATTCTGAACACCCCAGCGGCTACAGCAACTATAGGCAGCACAGCCAATACTATAAGAGCCAGCTTGTAGTTGAGCTTGAGCATAATAATTGATATTCCAAGGAGTAATGATATGTCTTTAAGAAGATTTACCAATACATTGGTATACATATCATTGAGGTTTTCCGTATCACTGATAACCCGTGTAACGAGCCTTCCAACAGGATTTTTATCAAAGAAGCTTAAAGGTAGTTTTTGTATATGTCCAAAAATCTGCATTCTCATATTAAATATAATTGTCTGACTGGTATAACTTAAAAGCGATATTTGTAAATAGTTAAGTATAAAGCCCAAAATAATTATTCCGATAAAAAGAATTCCTAATAGTTGAACTGAACTGATATCACTATGACGCAAAAGCTTTATTTCGCTCTTATTAAGGGGTCGGGCTGGGTAACCGCTGTTTTTGGTTTTTAGAATCAACCCTTTGCCCGATGGGTCTGTCTTGATAGAGCCCTCCAATTTAACGCTGGTTTGAGTGTAGCCTTTAACAAGATATGCTTTTTTACCAACATATACCATTGAATAAATGTTTTCAATATTTTCATTAGCTGCATTATCAATTCTTTTAAAGGTTTTGCCGTCAATTGAAGGTTCTTTAGGAGCCGCTACCGTTGCCACTAATGGCTTTGAATAACCATACAAATAGTCGTCAATTACTTTCTTCATAATGAGGGGACCGGAGAGATCAGTCAGTGTTGTGGCAAAAAGTAACAATATGGCAATGGCAAAATGTATGCGATAAGGCTTTGCGTAGGTCAGAAGCCTTTTCATCAATTTTGAGTCATAGGTCTTTTCAAAGTTTTCATCTTCATTAAACCCAAGATTTTCTTCAGACATGTCTTATTCCTCCCCTTCTATCTTTTCTGCTAAAAGCTGCTTCTGGTATAATTCATAATATAATCCTTTTTGGTCAAGAAGGGTGGCATGTGTCCCTCTTTCAACAATCATTCCTTCATCTAGCATTATTATTTCATCCGCATCCTTTATTGCCGAAATCCTATGGGAAACAATTATACTGGTCCTATGACGCATTGCTTCTCTGAGCCCCTCAAGTATTTGGGCTTCAGTATGGGTGTCCACTGCGGATAAACAGTCATCAAGTATCAGAAGGGAAGGGCTTCCTAGAAGAGCTCTTGCGATGGATATCCTTTGCTTTTGCCCTCCTGAAAGATTCATTCCGCGTTCTCCCACAATAGTTTCATACTGTCTTGGAAAATCCATTATATTATCATGTATTTTAGCAGTATTTGCAGCAGCCGATATACTATCGTTATTGCAGCCCCTGAAGAAGTCAATGTTTTCGCGAATATTGGCTGAAAACAATATAGTATCCTGAGGAACAAAACCAATATTTTTCCTGAGCGTGGCAAGTGAAATTTTGTTTATATCAATGTCATCAATAAAGAGGCTCCCGTTTTCAACATTAAATAGCCGTGGAATAAGGTTAATAAGCGTTGTCTTACCGCTTCCCGTCTTACCGCATATGGCAAGGGCTTTGCCATTTTCCAATGTGATATTAATGTCTTTAAGCGACGGCCTCTGACTTCCAGGGTATGTAAAGCTCAAATCCTTGAAAACAATTTTCCAAGAGAGATTGTCCTTGTTGATGCAATCTTTCGAATCAATAATATCCGGTTTTTCATCCATTAATACATTAATTCTCTTTAGTGAGACAACACCTTTCTGAAATATGCTGGTAACCCATCCAAGCGCCGCAATCGGCCATATTAATTGAAGCAGGTATCCCGCAAATGTAACAAAGTCTCCTAAGGTAATATCTCCAGAAATAACCTGGATGCCGCCATACCAAAGAGTTACCGCAAATGTAAGATAAGACACCGACATAACGAACGGCTGCAACATGCTCATAATCCGCACAAATCTTAAATTCATTTCCTTATTGTTAAGGTTTGACTTCTCAAATTTTTTAAGTTCTTCATCTTCCTGCGCAAATGACTTAACCACCCTGATGCCCGAGATGTTTTCCCTTGTTTTTTCTGTCAGATCGGAAATTGCTTCCTGCATATTATTTATCCGATTATGGATGTTCTTAACATTGGCAACGACAATAATTACCAAAAAAATCATCGGAGAGAAGGCAGCCAAAGTCAATTTGATGCCCGCTGTAATAATCATCATAATAAGGATGGCGGTAGGGAGCAGAAGGCTGTCTGATATAAGCGCGACCCCCTGGCCAAGCATGACCTTTACATTATCCACGTCATTAGTCGCATGGGACATAAGATCGCCGGTTTTATGCGTATTATAATAATTAGCGGACAGTCTTTGAAATTGAAGATAAAGCCTTTCTCTCAAAGCCTTTTCAAGGATCTTTGAAACTCCGAAAACATTATACCTCCAGCAAAAACGGCAAACGGCGGTGCTAAATGAAACAACAATTATTATAATTGCATACTTTACAAGATCATCCTTAGTAAAGCTGCCTGATTTAAGTTTATCCGTAAGTATTCCTAGAATCTTCGGCAGTACCATCTGAAGAATATCAACAAGGAATATGCAAATAATTCCTATTGTGTACTTGAATTTACATTTGGATATAACATCTTTAATAAACCTTAGTTCTCTCATATTTTATCCCACTTTATCTTTTCTATTAAATATCATTCTAACATTAAATAGTTAAATTACAATATAGTTCTGAAAATTTGTGTATTGACATTGCCGAGAGTATATTGTAGAATGTATAAGCGTGTTAAATTAATATGTTTTTTGTGGAGAGATGGCTGAGCTGGTCTAAGGCGCACGACTGGAAATCGTGTGACGGCTAACCCCGTCCGAGAGTTCGAATCTCTCTCTCTCCGCCAAAGAGAAGGGCTTTGTCGATTTGATAAGGTCCTTTATTTATGTCAAAATCAATGAATTTTGGATAAAAAGCAGGAGTATCGTGGATTAGTAATGGTTATATGCAAAAAGTTAGAAAGTATGGAAAGTCAAATTTCTAATGTCTATGAAAAAGAAAGTTATATAAGTTTTTATGAGCTAGTAGGGAATACCGTATGACCTGGCGACCAGCAGAGAATATCAGAGGTGCCAAAATTAATCGAAGGGAGGAATAGAAATGTCAAAATTATTACCTCTAGAAGGATATCTAAAAAATTTAAAGCAAGAAATTCCTCCTAGCATTAGGCGTTTGTATATGTCAAAAGAACAAGCATATGAGATGTTAAAAGAATATACAGGAAAAGATTTTGGATATGATATCGAAGAGTGGGAAAAATATACAAAAGGTAATTTTTGAGGTAATCACAAATAAATGTTTTCGGAACTTAAGAATTTTATATTCAGATAAATTATTCTTAAAATTTAAAGCAGTATATTTCTTAAATGGAGATATTGCTGACTTATACATATACGGATACTGTGAAATATGAATAGACTTTCTTGTCTCTTTCTTCGAATAATGACTATTTCTTTAAATGGACAACAGTCCCAAAATGTTTGTATTTTTCATACATGGAAACCGGCAGAGATATCAGAGGAGCAATAAAACATTATGAAGCTGTCTTTGTGGCTGCTGATGTGCTGATGTAGGGAGTGTTGGGAAAACCAATCCCCCCAACCTTGAGAAGCGCTTGCGAAGTAGTGCTTTAGAATTTGTATAGGAGCTTTTATTTAACTAAATAGCTGCCTAAAAGTGGGCTTGCCGAGTCAGACCAGATAAAGTATTTGATAAAAGTTTATCGTATACTTTATCTGGATCTGAAAAGACTATTTGTAAACTTTACCATAGTATGTCTGTCGATTTTAGCTAATTCCATTTTCTTTTAGTTCGGATTATCAATGTGCGCATTTGCAAAAATACGCACATTGATTACACTCCAAACATTTAATTGAGGTAATCTGTCGAAGTCCTATTAAAGTTTTTTGCTATCATAATGATATCTGCAATATTTATTGCATTATCACTATTCAAATCATAAGTATAATTATACCTGGAATCACTTACAATACTGTTAAAACTTTTTGTGATTTGTATAATATCCGCTATGTTTATTACACCATTATTATCAATATCTCCAATTAACATGGTCAGTGGTTTGTCAGCTTGTGCTAAATTTACATCTGATTTAATGGTCATATTATTAAATACTCTCTGCAAATAGTTCTGTTTGCTTATTTTTATTGAGTAAACAGCATCTATTTGATTATATGGCACAAGTATTTCAAAGTATCCATTAATATCTGTTTTTGAATGAAAATTAGTTCCAACAATTTCGATATTAAAATCAAGTAAGTCATTAGAATTCACAGAACTCTGATTTTGAATAAAATCAGGAGCAATATAGCCTGAAATTTTTCTATACAATAAATTTTTAACTGAATAATCAATTCTGGCCCATACTTTACCATCTGTTGAAGTAAAAATAGATTTTTTACTGCCAAATTTACCTAAAATATACAGTTTGCCATTTGAGCTAATAATTTTATTAAAATAGTACGTAGAATCTAACTGTTGAGCACTCCAATTTTTCCCGTCGGATGAATAATGAATTGTTCCATTGCTTGCAATAGCTACAAATTGATTATTAAACGAAACTATATCATGAATGTAAAAAGCCAATGATTTACTTGTTGCGTAGGAACTTGATCCTCCTGCCAAATTATCTGATACAAACAGGTTTCCAAAGGAGGTCTGAAACAAATAACTTTTGCCATTCGAGCATAGTTTTTCGAAAGAATCATCGCCATATTCCTCCATTAATCCATACCACTCAGACCAATTATATCCGTCCGTTGATTTCATAACTCTACCTGAGCCCATATAACCTCCTGCTGCAATATATTCAGTACCAGTATAAATAATAGAGTTAAGATATGTAGCGCCTTTAGAATCTTGATAGTCCCAATGAAGGCCATCGGTAGAAGTGATAATAGAGCTATAACCTACACCTATATATTTTTTTCCATCCCATATAATATCACAAATACCAATGGTATCTTCGCTATTTCCAAAGTCAAAGGAAGTCCATTGATATCCATCAGGAGATATGAGTACTTTTGTAGTAGTTAGAACCATGTATTGATTATTTCCCCAAATCACTTTTAGAAAACGACCATTTGGCTCGGTATATGTATTCGTCCACTGAACACAATCACTTGATAATTCAATACCACCTTTATCATCAATAGATATATAAGAACCATTTCCATAAGCTATTCCAACAAAATTTGGAGTCTCATCTTGTGCAAATCCAATACTTGGCAGCAGCCCTCCAATAAGTAATACAGCAACAATTAGTAATAAAATTTTTTTCAACCAAATCTCCCCTTTTTTACAAATCTCATATCAATTATAATGTAAAAATACAAAGTTTGCTACAAGATTATGCTATAATAAATAGCATCTGAAAAAGGCGTTGTTTGAACCATTTATTCAGGTGGTATTCATGTTTGGATTTAATTTGTAATAGCTATTTTTATTCTTTTGTCTTTGTGCACTATTGGAATATTATTTAAGTTTAAGAATAATATTACAAATTTTAAAACTTTTTCAACGAAGAACTATATTGACAATTATAATTCGCGTAATCAAAGTTTATTGTCTATTTTAGTAGCTAATATTAAGATGTGTATAGATTATACAGGAATTATCTGTTTTCATGGAAACTCGCAGAGAATATCAAAGGTGCCACTGTGATTTTCAAAGGTATTAGCATAAT
>JAUZPS010000008.1 GCA_030705945.1 Bacillota bacterium | reverse complement strand
CGAAGACCCATTATATCAAGTTTTTGAAACGACCAGTTGACCAGTTATTTTTTTGATACTACCTTATCGAGTTTTAAAAAGATAGATGTAAAAGCTTAATTGATTTTAATATAGAATAAACAAAATAAAGACCCTGTGCAAAATTTTGCAAGGTCTTTATTGTTTTGGTGAGCCATCCGCGATTCGAACGCGGGACACCATGATTAAAAGTCATGTGCTCTGCCAACTGAGCTAATGGCCCTAAAATGTGGCTCTTTATGTAAATATCTCAGCCACACAAGAATATATATTACAGCATATCATATAAGTTTGTCAATATATTTTTATAATATTTTAAAAAAAATTTTTACACGACTATTGTGTTATCTCTTTCTTTTCCAACACCGATAAGTTTAATTTTTACTCCAACCAATTCTTCAATCCTCGATAGATACTTTTTTGCGTTAACAGGTAGGGCACTATAATCTTTTATATTGGAGATATCTTCGTCCCAGCCATCAAATTCCTCATATATTGGTTGGCATTTTGCCAAGTCTTCTAAAGATGCAGGGAAGTGAGTTATTATAGAGTTATCTTTTTTGTAGCTCGTACAAAGCTTAATTTTGCCCAATTTTCCTATAGTATCGACATGGTTAATAGCTAATGCTGTAAGACCGTTAACTCTTGCAGCATACCTCATCATTACCGTATCAAGCCATCCACATCTTCTTGGCCTGCCTGTCGTTGTGCCATATTCCCATCCCAACTCTCTAATTTTATCCCCTGTTTCATTATCTTGTTCAGTAGGGAAGGGACCAGCGCCAACTCTCGAAGTATATGCTTTTAAAACCCCATAAACATCATCTATGTAAGTAGGACCTATTCCGGCTCCTACACATACTCCGCCGGCAACAGGATTTGAGGATGTCACAAATGGGTATGTGCCGAAATCCAAATCAAGAAAAGTTGCTTGAGCTCCTTCAAAAAGTATATTTTTTCCTTCGCTGATTGCGTTAAATAAAACAAAATTTGTATCAGTAATCTGGTTCTTCAAAATCTTAGCGTATTCTAAGTATTCTTCAATTACCTTTTCTGCGCTAAGCCTTTCTCCTCCATATACCTTTTCAATTATCAGATTTTTAATTTCTAAGTTTGCTCTGACTTTTTCAGCAAATAACTTCTCATTAATTAAGTCACACATCCTTATACCGCATCTCTCGGTTTTATCAGCGTATGCTGGACCGATTCCTCTTTTAGTTGTTCCAAGACTGTTACTGCCGCGGCTTTTTTCTTGAAGCTCATCCAAAACCTTATGATATGGCATTATTACATGCGCTCTGTCGCTGATTAGCAGGTTATTGGTTTTTACACCTTTATCGTTTAACTCTTTTAATTCGTTTATCAGTACACCAGGATCAACAACAACTCCATTACCGATAATACAAGTCTTTCCCGGGTGAAGGATCCCGGACGGCACAAGGTGAAGAGCATATTTATTTCCGTTGGCGACTATTGTATGTCCAGCATTATTACCGCCTGAAAAACGTACTACCAAATCGGAATTTTGAGCCAGTATATCAATATATTTTCCTTTGCCTTCATCTCCCCATTGGGTTCCAATTACTATCTTCGTAGACATTAAAATGTGCCTCCTAATCATTAATTAACTTTATCGTACCTTTTTCCAAATATATCTTAACAGAATAATATAAAAAAGACAACACAAAACCCGAATATTATTTATCGAAGTTTAAATAATGTTCGGGTTTTAACAAGCGATTATTACTGATTTAGAAATTATTCTTTAGTCGCAAGGTATTCGTTAAGCTCGCGAATTAATTTTTCAGTATCTATTCCGTGTATGCTACAAGCGTCTTCAATACTTTCGCCAGATGAAGATGGACATCCAAGGCAATGCATACCATTATTCATAAAAATGGGGATTGTTCCTCTATCAATCTTTAATACGTCAGCTATAATCATGTCAGATGTAACTTTTGCCATTAATAACCCTCCTTGTCTTTGGATATTGATATTATATATCATAATCATAATTAAATATACCCTTCTCTATAAATACATAACTAAAATAATCTAAATTTATGATTAAAAATAAACTTTAAAGCTATAATTAAATATTTTGCAATAAACATTTTACATTACTTTTTTATATTGCAAAATATACACCTTGATTCATAAGTTGCGAAAAGTTCAGCTTTGATAGTAAAATGCAGACGTATTAACTGCATTTTTAAGGTAAAATCTTTTTCGTAACTTATATATATATAAAGCACTATTAATCTTACATTTGACGGAGCAAAATAACGAACGCTTTAACGTTATTTTGCGATAGGCAAATGTAAAAGATTAATTGCTTTTTATATAGTGAACACTCGCTAAGAATCGGAAGTAATTTTTCAATCATTCCTTAGCTTAAGAAAGATTTCTAAGTGTTTGAGAGGAGTAGGAAAAATGAGTAATGTTTTTACCATAAAGGTCGATCCGAATACGCTCTCTGAATTTTTAATCAATCCAAAGTCTGCTGATGAAATTAATATTAGCAGTAAAAAGTTCGCTTATATCAATTTCGGAAACAGAAGTCACCATGTAAGCATCAAAGTCTCCGAAAATATACCGGAAAATATTATTGCGCTGTCACAAGATACGCTAAATGACATATATTTGCCTTATTATCCCTCGTATGAGATGACAGTTAATAATAACCAGATTATTTTAGGACCGTTTATAGGTCTATTAATAAAAAAAGAGGATAAAGACATAACTGAATCCAGTTTAAAAAAGATGTCCGTATATGTCAAAAGATATGCAGAATTAAATGGAGCCATCGTTGTCTTTGCTCTTGATAAAGTAAACACCAGCAGCGGTCTCATTGAAGGTTACTGTTACAATCCCGTATTCAACAGCTGGCAGCGCGGTATTTTTCCTTATCCTTCATCCATATACCGTACAATAGGCTTGAATCAACAATGGAAGAACCACTTTCATTCGGTCCTTGGAGACTGCGTCTTTAATAACCATTACTTCAACAAATGGGAAATGTACAAGTGGCTTCACTCTAATATTGATATTAATCCTCATTTACCGTATACGATATTATACCAAGCTCCCGATAATGCTCTTGATATGCTGGAAAGGTTTGGGGAAATATATATAAAACCGATTAAAGGGCTAAAGGGTCATGGAGTTATTCAGGCAAGCAGGGATTCGGATATTGTTAATTTTAGATTCCGCAGCGGTAAACAAAACCATAGTCTTAAACTTGATAGTATCGATAAAATATCTGATTATTTACAAATACATTTTCGCAATAAGAAATACATTGTTCAGCAGAGCATAGAAGTTATGAAATACGGCGGCAGCGTTTGGGATTTTAGATGCATGCTCTTAAAAGACAATTCCGGAATGTGGAAGTGCAACGCCATTTTTGGCCGATGCGGAGAAGAAGACAGTATTGTAAGTAATATCTCCAGCGGCGGTAGAGTCCTTTCCGCAGAAGATTTACTAAGAGACGCTATGCTTTTATCTGACCAAAATGTTATAGATATTAAGAATAAAATGGAATCCCTTGCGATAAAAGTGTGCGCTGAGCTTGATAAATGCGGCATAAATAGCGGAATTCTCGGACTGGATATTGCTGTTGATGTACATGGCCATTTGTGGATTATAGAAATTAACAACCGGGATCCATGCGCTGTATATGCATTAGATTTGGGTGATGAGGAATTGTATAACAGGTTAAAAACTACCCCATTATACTATGCGAAATATCTGGCGGGTTTTTGCGATAAAGCTGCCGATAGCTTAACATAAAAACTGCATTATTAACTATTTATTAACTATTTAATTTAAATTCCGATATATTTATATATAGAAAATCAAATGTAAAAGATTTTTTTATTATAATAAATTTAAGCATAAGTTGAATTTCTATGTTTTATTATTGAATTCTCAAGCATATAATTATCTATCAATAAATTAATAAAATTTATTCTAATAGGAAGTGATACTCTTGAAATTCACCAGAAATGCTCGAAAATACAAGTCTATTAAATTACTGCTTTATCCGGTCATTATTTCTTACTCAACCTTTGCTTTTGCAAACATCAGTTTCTGCGAGAATCAGCAATCAAATAAAAATTCAAATTCTCCACCAGTTGCAGTTAAGAGCGATAATAAAAATGATGACATAAAATACGAGATAAATCTATTAAGTAAACTGCCTTATTGGGACTCACGCGTTAAAAAATTTATTAATAATAATCGCGCAGCTCTACTTAAGAAATTGGGCTATTATTCTGCTTATTACAATGACAAAAATCTTAATTTACGAAGCGCCATTATTCACTTTCAAGGTGATAACAACATAAATACTGATGGCAAATGGGATGATCGAAGCGTTAACGCAATGCTTAAAAAAGTTATCGCTCCTAAACAAAAAGCGTCCGATAAAGTAGCCGACGTCCCCTCTGAAGGTATGTGGATCACCGTTAATAAATCGAAGAAAATTCTTACTGTTTATAATGGCTCCATTCCTTCAAAAAAATATCCGGTTGCTGTAGGCAATCCCCCCGACCTGACACCGTCTGGTAAATTTACCATTGTCAATAAAGTTGTCAATCCCACATGGGGCGGAGGCGGCTATGCTAAGCCTGTCCCAGGCGGTTCGCCTTACAATCCCCTTGGATACAGATGGATGGGCTTGTCCCCGAAAGGTGGCTCATCTTATGGTATACATGGAACATCCGCTCCATATTCATTAGGCTCATTCGCCTCTCATGGTTGTATAAGAATGTACAACTTTGACGTAGAAGCATTATTTCCCAAAGTGCCCGTAAATACATATGTCTATGTAGGCACTGATAAAGAGCTTGAAGCCTGGGGAATAATTCAGGAACAATAGATTAGTTACTAGGCCTTGATAAAAAGCTGGCAGCAACCATACTACAGTATGGTTGTTGCCAGCTTTTATAGAAAAGCAAATTTGCTTATTTAAGATCTTTTTCACGATTTATATAGTATAAATAACCAACTGTAAAGTTTTATAAAACTAATTTAACATTTGGTTATCTATAGTTATTATTGCTAAAATTCATATTTTGTTCAGTAATTCATACGAAGTCTTTTATTAACTCCTACCAAAGCAACAAGAGCTAGGTTGCTCTCAAGATAATCCTGATGATAGTTCTCCGGCAAAGTTGAAATGTCCTTAACAGCAATAGCGTATACATTGAGCCCTTTGCTGATCATCTTTTTCAGCGCGTCATTCGTTTCCCTGACAATACGCCTTGTAAACTTAACAAGCTTGGATTCCATAAGCATATATGAACAGTTTTTAATTATCAATTCTGGCGAGCCTCTGAAAACAATCCTTAGTTTCCCGTTTATAAGGTGAACTGAGGATATAAACTTATTATCATGATTAATATCCAGACCTTCTAATTTTGGAGCAATGCTCTCAATCAACCTGCTGTCAAAGCCCATTGATTTGGTGTATTTTGATACTGCATTTTTTAACTGTTCTTCTTTTCTCTTATATTCGTCAATTTCATATTTATCAACATCTGTGGAGTTGCTTAAGATAAGCGAATGCATAAAAATTCCTAAGCTTTTATCCTGTTCGTTTACTAAACCCGCTTCTTTTAATTTGCCATCCAGATATATATTTTCTATGCGCGCCTCCATCTTACAATCTTTTAAATATAACACCTTGTTCTTCAATTTACTGAATCTTCTAACAACAGCACTCATAGTAACCTCCGATTCCCAAAGCCGCTATTATTATTAATGGAGATGATTAATAATGATTTAAATATTTTAATTTTATTCAATTTTATTGGTAAAACGCTTTAAACTTAATTTTTTGCAAATTCTTAAATGGCATAAGGCCAATTATCTCGAACTTTGTTATAATATTGTCAAAGCATTCACTTAATTTTATTAACTATTTTAATCATACCGTAAATTTTCTTAATTTGTCAATAAACTAATTGTAAATTTATTATTAAATTTATTAAATTTACTTAACTCCATTTAGTTTTATTACTGCAATAAAAAGCAAATTTATTGGCATTTTTCAGCATAAATCAGCATAAAAAATAGATATCCAAATGTAAAAGCCTAATTGATTTTAATCTAAACTACCTTAATTACATCCTTCAAAAGATCGCAGTCCCTTGACGAACTTCCAATCAATATTTCAAATTCTCCAGGTTCTACAACTTCCATGCAGTTGCGGTCAATAAGAGAAAGCGCCGACACAGGCAATTTTATCTGGACGCTGCTCGTATCTCCAGCATTCAGAGTAATCCTTTCAAACCCTTTCAATTCCTTGATTGGCGTGGTTACAGAACTGAATATGTCGTTAATATACAGCTGTACTATTTCCGTCCCCTTATATGCGCCCGTATTAGTAACGTCTACGGAAACAGTTAAGAAGTCGTCCACCTTAACTTCCTTTGATGAAAGCTTCATATTTGAATACTTGAAGCTTGTATAAGAGAGTCCGTATCCGAACTGGAAAAGCGGCTCGCTATCCACATCAATATATTTCGCAGACCCATGCCAGCCAGGGTATTGGTTGTAAAAAACAGGGCTCTGTCCAACATTCCTCGGAAATGTGATAGTAATTTTACCGCAAGGATTAAAATCCCCAAAAAGAACAGCGGCAACAGCATTTCCGCCTTCCATACCCGGATTCCACGCCTCAATAATCGCATCCGCGTTATCCTTTATCCACGGTACTGTCAGCGGCTTGCCGTTAATCAACACAACCACTAAGGGTTTACCCGTCTTTTTAAGCGCTTCAAGAAGCTTTTGTTGGGCGCCTGTCAGATCAAGACCCGACCTGTCGCGCACTTCTCCATTAAGAAGGGTTGTGTCTCCAACTACAGCAATGACCATATCGGAGTTGTTTGCCAATTCCACAGACGAGCTTATGCTTTCAATTGATGAATCAAACATGTCGCAGCCCTTTTCATATACTATTTCAACCTTGCTGCCCGCGCGTCTTTTGATGCCGTCCAGAATTGTGATGATATTAGAAGTATCATATTCATTATATTCAAGCAGAGGCTTCTCAGGGTAATACCTTGGACCAAAGGACCAGTCTCCGAGTTGAGCCTCAACATCATCAGCATTTGGTCCGATAACCGCGATTTTCTTTATTTTATCTGAAACCGGAAGAACACTGTTGTCGTTTTTCAATAACACAATTGACTCTAAAGCGCTTTCATAGGCTACCTTCCTGTGTTCAGCGCAGCCTATTATGCTGACCGCCTTTGAAAAATCAGGGTTCCGCTTTTCATCAAATAGCCCTAACCTGAACTTGGTTTCTAAAATTCTTCCGCAAGCTTCATCAATAAGTTCCTCTTTTATACTGCCTTCCTTTACAAGTTCTACTGCGCATTCATAAAACTCAGGCGTTGACATAAACATATCGTTACCTGCAAGAATTGCTAATTCAGCAGACTTTTTCATATCAGGAGCAACTTTCTGCAGTCTGTGCATATATCCCACGTTATCCCAGTCTGTTATAATAAAACCTTTTAGCTTCCATTCATCTTTAAGGATATCTTTGAGGAGCATTTTGTTAGCGGAACATGGAACTCCATCAATTGATTGATACGCAGTCATGAACGACGCGCAACCAGCCTCAGCGGCCGCCTTAAATGGTGGAAGAAAAATTGACTTAAGCTTTCTTTCAGAAACATCAGCTTCAGTAGAATCTCTTCCCCCTTGTGTCTCTCCATAAGCCGCATAATGCTTGGCACATGCTATAATGCTATACGGATCAGACAGGTTTTCTCCCTGGTAGCCCTTAATCATTTCAGAGGCAAGACATCCCGTAAGATAAGGATCCTCTCCGAAAGTTTCATCAACTCTTCCCCATCTGGCATCTCTTCCTAAGCACAATACAGGCGAGAATGTCCAGTGAAGGCCTGTAAGGGTAACCTCTTTGGCAGTAATTGCAGCCATTTTTCTCAATATTTCAGGATTCCAGCTGGAAGCTAACGCAAGTTGCGATGGAAAAACCGTAGCTCCGCTGTAGAAGCCGTGTCCATGAATCGCGTCAATACCGAAAATAATCGGTATGCCAAACCTTGTTTTGCCGGCAAGCTCCTGAAGCCTTGATGCTTCTTTGCCTCTTACATGCAAAAACGAACCTATATGTCTTTCATTAATCCAAAATTCCGGATTTTCACGCCCATCTATCTGACACATTTGGCCGACTTTTTCTTCAAGGGTCATTCTTTCTATAAGGTCTTTTGTTCTCTCTTCAGGCGAATAAGAAGGATTTTTATAAATTTCGTTCATGGCGCTGCCTCCTTTAAAATTGGGGGTATTTTTATATTCTCTGTTGACGCGATTTGTAGATATCTTACTTGCCTAATCATCTATACCAAAGAGCCTGCTTGCATTTTCCCATAATATGAGCTGCCTTTCATAATCGCTCAATTGGAGTTTATTAAATCTCTCCATCTCATCCTCATGGGACCACATCGGATAATCGGTGCCAAAAAGTATTTTTTCAACCCCATGTTTTCTGATAATATCTTCCGCTTTGCCCTTTTCCATTTTAAATAATGAACTTGATGTATCAAAGTATACCTTTCTTCCAACGAGGTATTCTATTGACTCATCCCACATGGAATAGCCTCCGAAATGGGCGGCTATTACTGTTAATTCAGGGAACAAATCCAATACTCTTGCTAGTCTTTTAGGTCTCGAGGATGTCTTATTTTCATCCCCCATATGTATCAGAATTGGCAGCTTGCCTTCGGCAGCTTTGTAAATTGCCATCATACTTTCATCATCGATATTAAAATCCTGAAAATCCGGGTGGAGCTTGATTCCTTTAAGGCCTAATTCTATTATCTTGTTTACTTCCACTTCAACCTCATCCACATCCGGATGAATGGTTCCTAGTCCTATAAAACTATCATATTTACTGCAAGCGTCGCATATAAATTCATTTATTGGTCCAACCTGTTCAACCTTAGTAGCAGTTGAGTGAACAACATATTTTTTCACATTTATCTTTTTGCCATTTTCAATAAGATCTTCACAAACTCCTTGGCATGTCATCGAAATGCCATAGTATTGACCAATTGATCTGACTGCTTTTTCAGCAATTTTTTCCGGGAAAATATGCGCATGAGCGTCAATTATTCTGTTTTTATTCATTTAATCACCTACTGATTTCTTTTGTACTTCAACTTTCAAAGCCACTTTTAATCTTACGCTCGGTGAAGAAAAATTGCAATCTTCAATTGCTCTTCTGATCCCCGCTCAAAAAATAATACACAGCTATAGCCGCCAGCAAAGCGCCAATAATCGCGATTATTACAGGTCCCATGGCCCAATTGTACGGCAGGTTTATCAAGGAGCTTAAAATAGCAATGAGAAATACCGGAACTGAAATAAGTCCTACTACAAATATTAGTATTTCCAGCCTGTTCTTAAATATTTCTGCAACATCAGTTTTATTTGCGCCGGTAGCAATCCAATCATCACCCTGGCTCTCGAACTTCAAAGTACTTCCTGTAAAGATAGCTCCTACAGCCGAATAAATCACTGTCAGCGCTGTTAAAACAAAAGGGTGGCTGTCATAGAATTTGAGGCCCCAAATGATTTGGAACCAGTTTATTTTTGAGTGGTACATAACTGCTGGAAAACAAAACACAAGTGAAATTACATAAACTATCTTCTCAAGCTTCACACCTGCTATTACAGTGAGAAAAATTATCACAATGGCAGATAAATTTATGATTAATATGGCATTAAAATATGAACCCGATAAATTGGCAAAAAACTCAAATAAAGAAGTGCCAGTCAACGAATAAAAAGACGCGATTAACATGGTAGCCAACAATATAATCCTTACAGCCTTGGTATTAATTGTCATATACCCACCACCTGACTCATAAGAGCTTTGGAAAAACTCATCTGGGATGGATCCCAGTCGATCCAGATACATTTCTTCCTGAGCTTTTGAATTTTGTTTTTGTCTTTTAAATGAAGCAGTTGAGCCGCAAGCTTTTCAGTTGTCGCTTCAGCCGCCATTCCATACCCAATTATGTTTATCACCATTATCTGGTAGATTCCTTTTTTATTTACAGTGTGTTTTGACATTTCATCAATACCCTGTTCCAGTTGTTCTGAGAACTTGTCGCTATACCTGGTAACAATAACAAATAAAGGCTTGGAGCCTGCAAGGTACTTTTTATGGGATACAACGGACTCTTTTAAGGAAAGCTGCTTTACGCCAGCATTTTTTACCGCCGCTATATTTGAACTGCATCTTAGAATAAGCTTAAGAATCTTGTGGTAGTGCTTTTCGCCTGTTCCAGGGTAGATGAATTCCACCATGTCATTGTAGGTCCCAAAAGCCACAAAAAGGTTCTGCTTTATATAAAATTCAGCCAAAGCGTTAGCCGCTTCAAGCCCTGATTCGAAGGAATTTCTAATGTTTGAGCCCATATTCATGCTCTTAGAAATATTAAGATATATCCAGACTGACTTTTTGCCTTCCTTTTCATACTCATTTATAACAGGCCAATATCCCCCGCGGTTAAGATTTCTTGCAGTGGCCTTCCAGTTAATGTACCTGAAAGGATCGCCATAGCTGTATTGCTTGATTTCTTTAAATTCCAGGGTTGGCATTCCCATATTTGCCAGACTTCCTAAAGGCATTGGAATCTTACTGAAGTTAGAGGAACTTTTTGCTTTGCCTGTATCAAAAAGCCGGGGCCTTACTTCTAAAGTTATTGGATTTCTTTCCATACCGCTGCTTATATGACCCAAAATGCTCTGATTAATCTTTATGGCAGTATTTCCAATATAGTATGTACCTGAAGTGGTACATTTTATAGAGTACGTCATTTTGAAGCTTTTTGGGCCAAGACCCTTCCAGATAACCTTATAATTGCAGCCCTCAACCACCTCAAAATGCCTTGGCAGAATCTCCGAGAGCTCAACAATTCCTAAGCCTGAGCCTATTTCAATATCAAGGCGCGCCTCTATAGTTTCCCCAGAGAAAACCTTATCTCTTGAAAAACTTCTTTCAATGGAAATTGCTGACGGTGGTTTTAAGAAAATTCCAACTAAAGCAAATACAAAAGGAATAAAAGCCAGCATAATAATAATGCTGTTTGCAAAGAACACTCCAATTAACAAAATCCAGCAAAACAGCTTAAGCATTCTTACAATAGGAGCCGATAAAACCATTTTTAAATACCTCTCGTATATTCTTTTGGTACTTCCACACCCTTTAAGATCATGTTTATTACAGATTCCGGCGTTACGCCCTCAAGAATGCTGTCAACATTAAGCATGATCCTGTGGGACAGAGCATTTGCAGCCAAAAGCTTCACGTCATCAGGAATAACAAAATTCCTTCCGTTTATAAGGGCAAAGGCTCTTGAAAGTTTTAAGAGCGCCAGCCCTCCTCTAGGGCTCGCCCCTAGTCTTACATTGGAGTTTTTCCTTGTGCACCTGATAATTTCCGTAATATATCTAATTATGTTTTCGTCCACATATACATTTTCAGCTTCGTTCAAAAGCGCGACAAGCTGGTCCTGGGTTACAGCGCTTTTTATGTCCTCAGTGGGGTCATCCCTTTTCCATAAGACTCTTCTTCGTAAAATTTCGCTTTCTTTTTCGATAGAATCAAGATAGCCCATGGAAATTTTCATAATAAACCTGTCCATCTGAGCTTCCGGCAGTGGATAAGTACCCTCCATTTCTATTGGATTCTGGGTCGCCATAACGGTGAACAAAGATCCAAGCTTGTAGGTATTTCCTTCGATTGTCACCTGATGCTCTTCCATTGCCTCCAATAAAGCTGACTGGGTCTTAGGCATAGCGCGGTTGATTTCATCCGCAAGTAGAAAGTTTGTAAAAATTGGTCCCTTTTCAATCTCAAAATTGGAATTTACACCTTTCCATACCTTTGTTCCTATTATGTCCGCCGGCATAAGGTCCGGAGTAAACTGAATCCTTTTCCATTGGCAGCCCGTGATTTTGGCGAATACTTTAACAAGAAGAGTCTTACCAAGACCTGGATTGTCTTCAAAGAGAATATGCCCTCCAGCTAAAAAACCGCTTAATATTTTAACTAAAACTTCTTTATCAGCCGCAACAAATACTTTACCAGCTTCATCCGTTATTCTGTTACACAGTATCTGTATATCCTCAATATTCATTTTCATATACATATTCTACGTTCCTCCCATAGTTTCCAATGTTGTTGATTGCAGCTTCAATAAGCTTTTTTCGATCGTTTGTATTCTTCTCAGTTATATATATAAATTCGCTCTCATAACAAAGTTTAGGAGGCTCTATGGCCTTAAAGTCAACAATGGGTTTTATAATCCTGCTGGTTTCACGGTCCGATATGGCCTTCTCCTTCGCGATTCCCACAAGGAAGGTCAATATCCCGGCAACCTCGCCCCTATTAATATAATCATCTATAAGTATTGAAATTTCTCTTCCCTCATAGCTTTTATTATAGATAATCTCCTGGACGTGTTTTCCAAACCTTTCATGGAAGTCCATAACCCTTTCCTTGCGGATTTTGCTGAAGGCAGTAATAAAAATTATCAGAAGTATTGCAAAAATACCTATCCACTCAACATATACGAACATATTTGGAAACGAATCATTAACCTGCGTCCTCAGATCCTTAAAGTAAAATACAAGGCCGCATCCCATAAGGAATTTGAGCCCTGGCTTTGCCGAAAACCATTTGCCCAGCTTCCTGTAAGTTAAGTTATCTGATAGCTCAAGAATAGAAATAATACTGGATAAAAATAACGCTATGTGCCCGAAAAGAGCCATATCCCCAACAGATATATCTATTCCAATGTTCCATACGCCTCCCTCCCAAAGAGCGTATATCATTTGCCTGATAACAATCCCTTGCGCAAAGAACATAATAGCTTTCAATATCTTTGAAAAAATAATATTATTCTTTATAAACCTGAAAAAACAGTTGTTATAAGTAATTATAAGAGTAAGCAACGGTATTCCGAAGCTTGCTTTATTGACTATACCCGCGTCAGGCATAAGCAGGAAGAAAAGGAAAATCGCAAAACCCCACCCAAGCATTATGGACATTTTCTCAAGAGCTTTTGCCATCTCGCCCCTGAAAAAATTATTGATGACGCTTTTAGAGAGATTGCCCATCAGAACAAGTATAATAGGAACTATGAGAAAGAAAAAGCTTCTCTTGACTCCGCTTCCCGAAGCTGCGCCGTTTACCCCCAGGAAGATGCAGAGACCCACCAGAATAATTATTATTGTGATATAAACAAAAATATTAGTATTTTTATTGTTTCCGGAGCCCATTAAAATTTTCCTTTCTTATTGTTTTTCATAGCGGATACAAAACGGTAGAATCGTTCATAATCCTGTCTCTTTATTTCCTCGCTGCTATATGCGGCCTTCTCCAGAATAAGAACAAGCTCCTCCATATCCTCGCTTGTATAATCCTCGAGCCGAACATCTTTTAAGTTCATCTTTAAGGATTTGATAATTTCCCGAGGGGTAAGTCTTACCGACATCAGACCAAATTTATCATAAAGCGCTTCATACAAAATTTTCCCAAGTCTAAGCGTCTCTTCGCCATAGCACACAATCCGGATAAACCTGGTAACCCTTTTTCCATTTGGGGCTATAGGCAAGACAGATATTCTTTCCCGTCCTTTTTTATCAAACCGCAGCCTTAATTCATCAGAATTTCCATAAGAATCGGTAAACCAAACCCTTAAAATTTCATTTATTCCCCAGACATCTCCAAGATCAGGAGATATATCCGGAAAGGATATTTCCAATAATTCAATAACTTCCTCCTGTTGACCGCTGATACTACGGTATTTTTCGTTTAAGCTCTCAAGTCCCATACCGTCTGGCAAACTTAAAGCCAATTGGCTCTTTCTTCTCTTTAAAGATATTATTATAGCTACAGCTGCAACGATTATCAATATAATTATAAAACCTAATATTCTTCCCCAATAAACCACAACTAGATTAATATCGGTATCATTTGATGAAGGTATATAATAATCTGAGCCTAGATATTTTCCAGACACAAGAGCTGTATAACTGCAAAAAAAGAAATAATTTTTATCCGGTTTGACGCCTTTGTCTGTAAATAACTTTGCAGATGCAGCAAACTTCCCGTCTTCAACTTGGCCTTTAACATGTACAAGCTGTTTTTTGTCCTGCTCCTTATCAGAAATCTGATAATACCAAATTTCAGCCTCTCCGCTTTTAACAGGCTTCTTTGACAGCTTTTCCGTAAAAGTTCCGCCAATTTTGATATTACCTCCGCTCATGACTACCTTTGAAGACTCAATGGACATATCTGTTTCCGCCAAAACCTTTAGTTCGGGATCGCTGTCAGATTCCTTATATTTTAAATTTGCAAGGCTTCTGGCAATTACCTGGTAGCTGCCCACATCAATTTTCTCATTTAAAGCGCAACGGATATTAAAAACTCCATTTTTTACAACACCTTTGCCAAAGGATAATGTATTTTCCTGTTTATCTTTCTTAAGATATACCAAAACCTTCTGTCCGTCCAATCCCTTTCCTGTAAGGTCCTTTACATTTCCATTTACTTCAAATATATTGCCTTTAATGGCAGTCTCGCTAAGCTTTGTTATTTGTGTTACAGATTCAGAAGGAGGATTTATCGGATTTACTTCCGCAAAATAATCCATCGGAACCCAGCCGTATTTTTCAAAGCAAACTTCCGGATATACACACAACTGGTCGGAATAAACAACCTGGTATTGAAGATCAGGTTTAACCCTATAGCCTGTTACAAGTCGGGCCGGTATACCGGCATACCTTAATAAGGCGACAAAGGTAGAAACAAAGTCAAGCTGGCTGCCTTTCTTATCTGCAAGAAACCTCGTTAACGCTTCTGTGTTAGCCTTATTTTTTACTGTTCCTACTTTATAATTAGCCTTCAGGTAATTGGCTATTGCCACTATCTTTTTGTAGGGCGTAAAATTGCCCTTGACTATTCCGTCGACCAACTCCTTAACATCACCGCGGTTGCCCGAGTTTATGCCAACACTGCTGTCGACATCGCAATACTCCAGCATATATTCTTTGGGAGCCTGCTCTTTCAAGAAGGCTTCATAGTAATCATTTATCTGGAAGTCTGAATAAAATACTCCGTCCTCAGGGTAATTTAAAATACCAAGAACCGGGACCTTTACGCCATCGAGGTTGCAGGGAACCGGAATAAAGCCGTTACCCGGGTTAACGAGCTTTATTTTGCATTCTTTAAGACTTCTGTCCGCTTTGTAATTGTAAACCTGTCCTTCTTTGTTTGCTCCTGCCTGCCATTTATTATTAGAATATTGATCCTGAACCGTCATCTTTAAAAAAGGTCCGTCCAATTTTCCCAGTATCTCAAAAATAGGATCATGCTGTCTTTTTTTAGACGCGGTTACAGAATAGGTGTCTCCGCCAAAATAGTTACCCTTCGGTAAACCGTCACCCTGAGATAGATCTATATTAAACTCAGGCATTTTGTTTTTAAGCCTTTCTTTCAAATCATCCGGTATCTTATAATTAAAATTGGGATACCTGCTGTCTTCTTCCGGATCGGAGTTAGAAGAATCAGACTCATTATTATCATTAGGAGCCTCAGAATTATAATCTCGGCCTTGTTGTGACTGATTGTTATCTCCCTGTCCAAATTGATCATCCGGTGAGTTAAAGTTAAAATTCCTGCCATTTTGGTCGTTATATCCGCTATTATCGTTATTATCATTTTGATCTTGTCCATTATTTTGATTGTTATTATTGTTTCTATCATTGCCATTTTCCCTGCTGTCGTCGCCATTTTCCTTGCTGTCATGGCCTTTACCGGAATCTTTGCCCTGATTATTCCCTGATTTTTTGTTTGAGTTTTTATCTTTACCATTTCCGGCATCGTTACTGGCAGTTCTATTAGACTTTCCATCAGAACTAAAAGAAAGCATGTTAATTGAGGTTACTATGAGGAGCGCAGACAAAAAAGTCACGAGTACTAGTATCAATGTTTTAAGTTTATTTTCTTTTATTATGTTTTTTATATTTGAAAATCCCATGAATTATCATCCTTAATTTTTGGATTCACTAATATATTAAAAGTGATTGATTAATCTTTTACATTACCTATCACAAAATAACGTTGAAGCGTTTGTTATTTTACCCTGTCAAATGTAAGATTAACAGCGCTTTTAATTTAGGTAGTATCAAAAAAGCTTAGCAACTGGTCGTTTCAAAAACTTGATATAATAGGTTTCCGTCATATAAACCTGAACAAGGAATTTTTTGAAACGTTCTTAATAACATCTTTAATTCTATACAATTTGTATAATATTTTCTACAAGTTTTAAAAAACTTAATGAATAATAATATTTAATATATATAAAAAGCAATTAATCTTTTACATTTGCCTATCGCAAAATAACGTTAAAGCGTTCGTTATTTTGCTCCGTCAAATGTAAGATTAATAGTGCTTTTTATATAATAAAAGCATTAATTTATATTAATTCAGCTTACCTTGCGTTAAAACCTCTTTTATATCTTCATTTATTTTTTTTACATCTACATTGCCAAGCTTCTCATCCTTAAGATTATATTTATTCTTGAGCCTGATTATGCGATAGACGCTTTGATCTAGCCGCTCAGTAGAAATAGTTCCTTCTTCAACTGCCTTCTTAAGAGCTCCGATTACCATAGCGACTTTCTTATAATCGTGGCAAACCAGCGTTTCATCACAACCCGCGTTTATTGATTTAACAGCCGCATTTTCAATTTTATAATTTTTCTCAATTGCCCCCATTGTCAAGTCATCTGTCATTACAACTCCGTCAAAGCCCATTTCTTCTCTCAATATGTTTGTTATTATGTTTTTAGACAGTGACGCAGGATACAAGGGGTCTATTTTGGGCAGCAGAATATGCGCCGCCATCACTGCGTCGGCGTTGTTTTTTATAGCTTCCCTAAAGGGAATAAGTTCAAATTTATTAAGTCTTGTCAAATCATAATTAACCACAGGCAAGCCTTTATGAGAATCCACCAAGGTATCGCCATGACCTGGAAAATGTTTCACGACTGAAATGATATTCTCATCCTGCAAGCCCTTCATTGTACTGACACCGAGTTTTTTTACAAGCTCGGGTTCTTTGCCGAAAGCCCTGTCGCCAATAACCTTATTTTTAGGATTGCTGAATATATCAAGGACAGGAGCAAAATCCAGATTAAATCCAAATTGCTTCAGCTCCTTGCCAATTGCGGCGCCAATCTTATAAGAGGTTTCTTCGTTATTTTTCTTACCGATGGCTTGACTTGAGGGAAACTTTTTCAATTCATCCGGCATTCTTGTTACTCTTCCGCCTTCTTCATCGACAGAAACGAATATTGGAAGCTTATTGACTAAGTTAGTTTCTTTTATGGAATTTATAAGTTCTAAGGCTTGCGCTGCATTTTGAATATTGTCTTTAAAAAGTATAATTCCGCCGACATGGTAGTCATCAATCAAAGACCTGGCGTTAGAGTCAATTGTAGTACCATCAATACCAGCTATAACCAATTGCCCTATTTTTTCATCCAGCGTCATTTTACTAATAGCAGTATTTATCGGGTCGTCTTGAGGGATCTTATCAGGGGAAGCTTCATTGTCAGCGACCTCATTCTCCTTATCAGGCGAGTTTTGGGGAGTATTAAGCATAGTGGGCTTTTGCGGACTATTAGTATCGCTTTTTGTCCCTTTGGTAGGTTCAGCCTCATTAGAGCTGTCTGAACATGCGGTTATCGCTACCGTTAAAAGGGCCATAATAATAAAACCAATTAGTATTTTTATAAATTTTAACATATATTTTTCTCCAAATCTAAATTAAAAGCGATATTACTCTTACATTTGACAGAGCATAACAAACGCTTTAACATTATTTTGTGGCAGTATTTTCATTAAAACCCAGCGCTTTAATTGCTTAAAGTACTTTTATTTAGCTGCAAATAAGTGTATAATTATATTATAGACTATTATTCATCTATAATATATGATTGATTCTAATTGTAATGTCTTGTTGAGGGTATTTCAAAAAATTACCACACCAAAATCAATTAATCTTTTAAATTTATCTATCGCAAAATACAGTTACAACTCCCAGCTCAATAGTTTTCATTTTGATACTGCCTAATTAAATTCTGATATTAAAGGTGGTAATCTTATGATGGAAAACAAGTTTAATAAATCAGTTAAAACAAAAGAAGCTGATGGCATGGTATGGATAACCGATGGCAAAGTTTATGTAAAAAACGAAGCTCCGAACGGAATGCCACCGCTTATTAACCCCTGCAAGGAAATACAATTATTAATCAATGGAAAACCCTGCTCACATCTAACTGCTGTCAGCGAAAAAGACTCAATCACGATAATGCAAGGCGCTACTGAAAAACCTCTTAAAACAACCATAGAAATTGATGATGACTGCATGAAAGCATATCTTAACTATTCACCGCCCGGAAAGTCAAGTTTTAAAGTTCTAGATACCGTTCCCGCTAACAAAGCTGATATAAGAGTCGAAGAAAGTTTTCTTGAAGCAGTGGCAGTTTCAAAGGAAGAATTATTGAAGAGTATCGAAGAAAGCAATATTAAATATGGTATACTAAGCGATGTTTTACAGGATATCATTAACAAAAATTATCCGGGTAGATATCTGATTGCAGAGGGAAAGCCACCTGTTCCATCTAAAGATGAGCGTTTGGAATGCTTTTTCGATGAAGACAGCGAAAAAGATATTACTCTTAATGAGGATGATCACGGGAGAGTTGATTTCAGGAATATTTTTAACTATAGTATAGTTAAAAACGGCGAAGCAATTGCTAGAGTTCATCCCGCATTGCCGGGAGAAAACGGAATAGATGTTTACGGCAACCCTGTTTTACCAAAGGAACCCTCAAAAATAACAATTCTTCCAAATAACTTTACATTTTATGATGAAAATTCAAAAACCATATATGCCAAAAAGCCGGGTAGGCCTTCAAAAATTGTCAAAAACAACTCAATTTTATTCAATATTATTGACAAGATCATACTTGATGAGGTGAGCATTAAAACCGGCAATATAAAATTTAGCGGCGATATTGAAGTAGTCCATGACGTTCACGAATCCCTTGATGTTATTTCAAAACAAAACATAACCGTTAATGGAAATGTAAACTTTGCAAATATCATGTCAGGAAATAATATAAACATCAAAAAGAGTGTAATTTCCAGCAGAATTTATGCAGGAACAGGCAATATATTCGGAAAGAACCCTGTCCCTGAGTTTAAGAGAATCAGCGACGAACTTTCAAACCTGATAAAAAGCATAAGCGACTTTCCTGAGAACCTGTCCAATGAATTGAACATTAGATCCGTATCCGAGAAATTTTATTACTTGCTTAATTCCAAACACAAATCTGTAACAGAAATCATATACAACGTGTTAAACAATTTTAAAAAAGAGAAATATGATATAGATAATGAAGAGAAACTTCTTCTTATTAAAAGAACCCGTCTTCTTTTAGGAAATACAGATGAAATAATAAGTTTGGATTTTCTCAATGAAATTTTGGATTCAATTAATATCTTATGCGCAGCTAAGGAAGAAGCGGAATCAAAAGGCAATGTTGAGGCTGAGTTCCTTTTAAGTACTGAAATACACGCTACAGGTAATGTTAAGGTGTCTGGCAAGGGCTGCATTAATTCAAAAATTTATGCTCGAGGCAATGTATCGATAAGCGGAATTTTCAGAGGCGGTGAAATCACTTCCGGAAATGATGTTGAAATTATGACTTTAGGCTCTGAAGTTGGGGTAAAAACACTTGTTGCGGTTCCAAGTCATGGGACAATTACAGTTAACACAGTTTATCCTGATTCTGTTATAAAGATAGGTGAGGTTTATCACAAATTCCTTCAGGAAAAAAGAATAGTCAAGGCAAAATTGAAGGATGGAATCATAACTTTCTAGCCCTATACCTATCTGAAAGGAATGAGAATATGTTTGATCTGGAAAATGAGAATATTTTAAAAAATTCAAAGATTTTAACCAGACATATTGATGATAATGACTGGGTTTCTTCAAAAGTTCTAAACTGCTATAAGTCTTATATTGAGATTGACCTAGTCGAAAAATATCTAGAAAAACTATTGCTTTTGGAAGATAATCTTTCATGCAAAATGGTCAAAAACTCAAATTCAATTTTCCTGATTGACGCAAGGGTTCACAATATAAAATTAGAATCAAGATCAATTGCGCTTGAAATAAATCAATATAAAATTATTAAAAACACAAGAAAACACCATAGGTATGACGTACGTTTATATTCAAGCTTTATAAGAAATAACGGCAAGAGAGAGATCTACTCCTTAATTACAAATATAAGCAGATCCGGGTTTAATTTGACGACTAATGAGGATTTAGAAATCGGTGAGATAATTGATTTAAATGTTTACTTCCGAAGTTTTGATACTGTTTCCGTAAAGTGTGAAGTAAAATGGAAAAGCAAGAACTCAAGATCGGGATACTCATTAGGGGTAAAGATAATAAGCATGAATGAATATGATAGATTAAGATTTGATGAATTTATGGAACAGATTGAAATGGATCATTCAATACTTTTATAACATCAGACTATATTGTTTCTATATAAAAAGCACTATTAATCTTACATTTGATGGAGCAAAATAACGAACGCTTTAACGTTATTTTGTGATAGGCAAATGTAAAAGATTAATTGCTTTTTATATATCAGCGGATTCTGTAAGAACAATAATTGGAATGTATTTAATGGCTTTATTTTCTGCACAAATAAAGAGCTGCCTTTTATAGACAGCTCTTTACAATTTACTCCAATTAAAATATTATAGATCCATTTTTTATATTGATATCTTCAATTTTGTCTCCGTTTACTTTATACAGCTCAGGCTTATCGGAACTTACGCCAGATATTTTTATATCCGTTGTACCTGATGCGCCGGGCAATACTTTGAATTTAACTATAAACAGAGATCCATCGGTAAAAGCAATATCTGAGTTATCGTTTGAAGATACAATTATCTGTCCATTTGCAGCGTTACTTAAATCGATATTACCATTAGCTACAATGAATCGGCTTGCTTTGGCAGAACCCTCCAGTATATTTAAAACAGCTAATTTTGATGGATCAAATATTATCTTTACACTAAATTTCCCCAAGTCATTCAGGTTTATATAATTTATTCTATATAGAATTTCGGATCTATCTTGGCCCTTTACATCAAATGCGTAAATCTTGGTAATATCTTGAACAGGTCTATCTGAAGGAAGAGTTGGATCTGGTTCTGTTCCAGGTATTACACTTGTTGGCATTGAAATTACATCTGAAGTAGGTGTCGGCGCTGGCGTTTCCAATGTTGATGAAGCGCCATTTAAAAGCTTTAAGTATTTGAAAATCATTGTAGCAACTTCTGCTCTTGTTGCTTTACCATCAGGTTTAAATGAACCGTCCGGATAACCTCCAATAATACCATTTTGCTTTGCCATAATTACACTATTATAGTACCACTTGCTGCTTTTAATGTCTTTAAATGAATCTGCTTCAGATATTTCTTTAAGTTCAAATTTTCCAACTCTTGCTATCAAAGAAGCGATTTCTGCCCTTGATATTGGATTATTGGGCTTAAATGAGCCATCTGGATAACCTCCTGTAATTTGATTGCTGGCGGCTTTATCAACGCTTTCTTTAAACCAGTCGTTATCTTTTATGTCTGAAAAATTTAACAAGCCTTCAGGATTTATTTCATAATCTCCTGTTCTCATCAAAATTGTCAGGAATTCAGCCCTGGTTATAAACCTGTTTGGCTGAGCCATTAGCACACCTTTTACCTTAACTCCTTTTAAATAGCTTTTATCAATTAACTCCGTTAAATAATTCTCGGCCCAATGTCCTTTTATATCTTTATAGTCTGAATCTCCCGCGTAAACAGTACTATATGAAACGGCGTTTGATATCAGGTGAATTAGCAATAATGCTATGCTGAATAAGCTTATTACCTGTTTTTTTCTCATTCTTATCATTGATAATTCCCCCTAGAAATTATTCACTTTTTTTATATTAATGTATTAATTTATATCAACAAACCCATCGATTATGGCTTCAAATGTCACTTTGCCTTTTGAAACATTGCCTTCTTTACCGGGTACGCCAATGTTTTTATATATTACATTAGCAGTTATAATGACTTTACCGTCGCCTATCTTTTTAGAATTAAGTACAGTAGGCATCTTACCAGTTATTTTAAGTTTTGTATGATCAGAACCAAACTCTATTTTTACTGATTTGGATCTGTCTGCAGTTGCAATAGGCAAATGGGTCTTATCATCTGCTTCAAATTCTATTTTCCCCAGCACCGATTGAATATTTTTTTCTTCTGACCTTGATGCATCACTCAGATCGTCTGTTTTTTCAATTCTCCAATGTTGAGTTTGATCTCCATAATAACTCTTAGATTCAACTTGTGTTGATGATTTTGTAATGCACTTTGATGTTTTTTTGGAACTAATTCTGTAGTTCCCATCTTCCATTAAATCAATTTTCCACAGCTGCAAATCTTTATCTGTTCCTTTGTATATACTATCCGCCCAGCAAATATTATCACTGTCTGCGCTTAGTGAGAGATTACCGGAGGATTCTCCATCCTTAGAAATTCTATAATATACATTGTTTTCGGATACTTCTGGTTTTATAATCCAGATACCATCGGAAATGTTACCATTACTATTACCTATGGTTATTGGGGCTGTAGTTTTACCGGGTATTTGAGTGAATCTTAAATACAAATCATCAGTACCAGCAGGATATATTTTACATTTGCTTCCGCTAAATGTACTAGTTCCAGTAGTAATTTCACTATAATATTTATTGGTGTAATAATAATTATCCATAATTCTTGATAAATCTGAATTAAATGCTTGTTTATATTTAGTAGATAAAGTATCAGGTAATAATGATGATATGGACACTTCTTTTGACTTGGCCACATTCATTTCAATATTTTTTACTTGAGGCATTATGGATATAACACTTCCTGAGCCCCTAACGTTGCTCTTTGCGCCATAACCATAACCTGATGATTCCGCGGTTATTTTTCCAATACCTTGAATATTATTCTTTAAGATTACCTTTGCAGAAGTATCATTTTGTGTTCCATCTTCAATATCAAATATTCCAATATCATCATTTTCCGTATCAACTATACTCCAATTTTTTAATTGCCTGTCAGCGCTCTCAAGACCTTTTGTAGGATTTATAATAGCATTTACTTCGGAAGCTTCTGTCCCATCAGCAAAAACAACAAGTGGAGGTATTATAATAGAATTTACAGTTTGCTTGACAAATAGCGTATTTTTTTCGTCAGATGATAGCGCTGTATATGCTTCACCTGTTACCGGATTATGGAAAAGGAATAATCCTGTAATAGGTTGAAGGTCAATTTGTCCAGTTTTTATAACCCTAAACTGAATAGTGAATTTAACTTCCTGAGGATCTAGTGTGTATTTATTAAAAGACCCTTCCTTTAGCTTTAATTTTAATTTTAATGGTATTAGTAATTTATTAGAGGCGACTTTTATTAGACTTTTATCTGCTAATTCACAATACTCATCAGGTATTCCAGCAAATTTTTCGTCATTATCTCCATCTACCACAATAAGACTTGTGTCAGGGTAGTCTTGAATTAAATCAGCTGTTGAAAATTGGAATGGATCCATTAATGATTCATGTATTTTGTCAAAAACAGTTTTAAGTTCCGCTCCATTAGATGGACGGTAAAAGTAGTCATCAATCTTGTCTCCCGTCTGATCACTGACAGGATAAGCATTTCCGGCCTTGCCCACATTATTCATAGTTATTGCCTGATCACTTCCAATTCCAAAGCCTATCAAAAAGTTTGTAAAGGCTCCAGTAGAAGAAATATTTTGCATAATATCGCAGGCATATTTTTCGTAAGGTTTAACATCATTTGTAAGTACTTGAGGATCAGTTCTGATTCCCTTTGTATTGTTGTTAACTGATTCATCACCAAAATATGGCGTTCCGTTTTTATCAACAGTACGCATATTAGGCAATCCATCTGTCAAAGTAATAATATATTTTTTTGCATTTTTATTTCCTGATTTGAGAAGTTTATAGTAAGCTGTTCTCAGCCCATCCCCCAGATTTGTTCCTGTATAAAGATTTCCTTCATTCCAATCGTTAACAGTTTTAATAAATGTATTATTGATATTCGCCTTTGTCGCTTCCAATAAGGGAGTTTCTTTTTCTACACGGGGTCCAAATTCAACAATGCACATCTTTGAATTTGGAATATTCCAGTTATTCAGGATTTCTAAAAATACCCTTTTTAATGCTGCAAATTTCGTTTCTCCACTGTTACCTGAAGTCTTATCTTTCATACTTATTGTCGTGTCAATAACAAAAGCTATCTCTTTTGGTATGTCTAATGTGACTTCATCACTTCTAATCGTGTACTCAACATTTATCAGTTCGCCGAGATAATAATTGTTTGAAACTGTACCGTTTTCCTTTGTTATTTTCTTTGTGATTTTCAAGAAATCATTTAATTTGGCGCCCGATTCTTCGCTAAAGCTCATTGGACAAGTTTGTACGATAACAAAAGTCATTATCATGAGAAAAACCATAATTCTAGTAGGCAAAGACTTTTTTTCCTTCATAATAAAACCCCCTCAAATAAATATTATAATAAACCGTTTCTATCCCCATTACATATATACACTAAATTTTTGTATCTTAGATAATTATTTTAATGTGATTGTAAGCGGTAAAATTAATAATGATTTTATATGGGTGCATGTCGAGCGAAGAATATTTTAATAAATATCACATTTATCAAGGCATATTACATATTTTCAATGTGCGAATAATAATATGCACGCTGTCTGTAATTAATTACTATATTAAGTAAAATATATCACATATTTATCTATTTGTAAACCAATGCAACAAAGTAAATGCGCTAATAAACGAAATAATGTAAAATATGAAAAAATTTTTTCAATAATTTGTTAAAAGCCGCAAAAACACTTGACTTTGCACTAAAACTGGAATCTGCAAACACAGCAATATCAATGCTTCTTAAAAATATACAGGATGAAAAGCACTAATCTAAACTGATATGTAGAGCTGCCGTAATCTCTGGCGGCCCTATGAAAAAACCTTTCAAAAACCTTCATATATCTTCCTCACAATCTATGGGCTTGATAGTGATAATACCATGGGAGACCTCAATAACCACCCTGCATCCTACTTCAAATCCAAACTGCTTCAACCACTCTGCTGATACTGTAATCGCTGGAGCATCATCCAGCCAATGTGATCTAATACACGATAAAGCAACCATAAAAATCTACCTCCGTAAATACTACTAGCTGGCCTATGGAGAAAGTATCCTCTGCATAAGCCGGCGCAAATACTACCGCTGTACTATACCTTTGTCAAGAGCTTTGAAAAAGTGGAACTTTAAAGTTCAAGTTCCACTTATAATGCAAAAGCAGGTAAAGGACCCTATAAAATATATAGGGCTCTTTACCTGCTTCTTTATATTGAACATTGATCGTGTGACGATATTTTTTATTAGAAAGTATAATTATTCTATAGCTGTCCAAATGTCTAACGCAATTGTACTTAACTCAATACATTTGTGACCTCTATATAACCTTAAACGGTGTACACACTCTTCACTCCACAATAAGGCAGTACCTGTAGCCTCTAATAAAGAAAGCGCGATAAACTGAGCCTCATAGCAACCCTCATGCCACATCTCGTCCACAATTTCCAATATTGTTTCTGGATTCCAATGCCCTTTGTTAGTGTTTAAACTTTGGAATGCTTGGTTATATATCTTATTTAAAAGATATGGCTGACTTGATATGCAATTTGCAAT
>JAUZPS010000079.1 GCA_030705945.1 Bacillota bacterium | reverse complement strand
AGCATACCTTTTATATATATAACTATATTATATTATAAAAATTTATCCATTTATATAAAAAGCAATTAATCTTTTACATTTGCCTATCGCAAAATAACGTTAAAGCGTTCGTTATTTTACTCCGTCAAATGTAAGATTAATAGTGCTTTTTATATAGGTAGTATCAAAAAATAAACTGGTCAACTGGGAGTTTCAAAAATTTGATATAATGGGTTTTCATCATACAAAACTTGAACAAGGAATTTTTTGAAACTCCCTTATATAATTATAACATGGGTTTAATGATTGGAATATTAATATTGAGAATAACCTCGCTAAAATTAATAAAATTGTCTTGATTCTTTCAAATACAGATAACCAAATGTAAAATGTTTATCACGAAATATATAGAAAACTAACTTTATAAACTTAAAGACCATACTTCGCCATGCCCACAAACCTTAGGATAAATAGCAGCGCCAGAATATATACCAATGGGTGAGTACCCTTGATTTTACCCGCCGCAATTTTAACTATTGGATAAACGATGAGGCCGGCCGCAATTCCATTAGCTATACTAAACGTAAATGGCATCATTACAACAGTCAGGAATGCAGGCAACGCTTCAGAAAAATCATCAAAGTCAATCTGCTTCAAAGCTCCCATCATAAGGACTCCAACAATTATTAAAGCCGGCGCTGTCGCCTCAGATGGAACCAAACCCGCAACTGGCGAGAAAAACAGGGCTAGTATAAAAAATGCCGAAGTCACAACTGAGGTTAACCCTGTTCTTCCTCCTTCCATCACGCCTGATGAGCTTTCCACATAGGTAACGACCGTGGATGTTCCAAAGATTGACCCCGCAGTTGTTGCAATTGAATCACAAAGCAGCGCCTTATTAATCCTTGGAAGCTTTCCGTTTTTATCAAGCATTCCCGCTTTGTTTCCGGTTCCAACCAGTGTTCCTATAGTATCAAAGAGATCAACGAGGGTAAAGGATAATATAACGGCAAGAATGCTTGTAAATGCCGCAAAAGCTCCACTACCATTAATTTTCAGCAGCCCGGCAAAATCAAAGTTCCAGAATGTAGGAGATAAACTTGGAGGAGCAGATATAAAAGTAAACCCTTTGGGTATAGTTACTATTTTTAGAATCATACCGATTACTGTTGTCGCCAATATCCCTATAATCATTGAGCCTTTTACCCTCTTAGTCATTAAAACGCCTGTTAAAATCAGTCCGAATAGAGCTAATAAAGTTGTAGGCTTAGTAAGGTTACCGAAAGCGATTATTGTATCCGGGTTTGATCCAACAATTCCAGCGTTTTTAAACCCGATAAGAGCAATAAATAGTCCTATTCCTCCGCTAACAGCATGTTTCAAAGTAAGAGGTATGGCATCTACAATCATTTCCCTCAGTTTGGTAAGAGTAATAAGAATAAAAACCACCCCTGAAATAAAAACAGCCGCTAATGCCTGATGCCAGTTGTATCCCATTCCAATTACGACAGTAAACGTAAAAAACGCGTTAAGCCCCATCCCAGGAGCTTGAGCAAAAGGGTAGTTCGCCAGAAGCCCCATGAGCAAAGTTCCTATGGCGGCTGATAAGCAGGTAGCAACTAGTACCGCTCCAACCACCGGATCATTAAACGCCGTAAAATTTTTTGCGTTGTCCCCCAATGCTCCGGCTGTGTTCATACCTGCCATTTTCAGAATGCTTGGATTTACAAAGATTATGTACGCCATGGTGATAAACGTCGTAAATCCCGCAATAATTTCCGTTTTTATGCTTGTATTATTCTCCTTAAGCTTAAAGTAATTATACAAAAAATTCATAGTTGTCCTCCCGAAATGTAATGGATTTATTATAAACTTATGTTTTAATATGGCAGTTTTACAGCCGCCTTTCTGACCAAATCGTATAATAAAAAAGCCATTATATTATATAATTTCATAATCAGCGTAAAATATTCTTTAATATTTCCTATATTTACATTTAGCCTGCTTAATATCTGACGGTGTTATGGATATCGAACTGTAAAGTTTTTTATAATTTTAGAGTTGGTTATCTACAGAAAAGAAGGCAGATCAAGAGTTTAATTGATCTGCCTTTAAAAATTTAAATAAACTTACTTTCCCACTTAAAACCATTACATTACTTTGAACTCTGGATAGTTACTGGAAGTTTTGTTGAAGTTCAAAGCTATTATCATCAGATCCGACATGTTTATTGAGTTATCCCCGTTTACATCCAGAGCGGAGTTGTATTTTCCATCACCTGAAACACTGTTGAACGCAGTTGCTATCTCAATAACATCAGCCATGTTTATGACATCGTCCGTGCTTCCTCTTATTGGCATATCCCCTGCCCACATATCGATTGGCGAGCTGCTGGATGATATTTGCAGATTACCTTCGACGCTAATATCTCCAATTACTCTGCAAAGAAAACCACCCTTTGATATCTTGAGTCTATAATCCCCTCTTGTTATATCATCTAATTGGAAATATCCTTTTTCGTCTGTAAGCGCAAACTTGTCTGTTCCATCTAGTTCAACCTTGAAATTTGCCAAAATTCTTCCTTGAGAGCCTCCAGTTTTAACAAAATCAGGTTTTACGTATCCTGTAACCTTAAAAGAAGAAGCTGTAGCGCTTGAAGTAGGTTTCGGTGTTGGACTAATTGCTTTTGTTGGCGTTGATATAGAAGTATTAGTTGGTATATAAGTTGGCTTATTAGTAGGCGTTGCAGTTGCTGTTACGGTTGGTGTTACGGTTGGTGTTGAAGTCGGGGTCTTAGTTATGCTTGGCTTTTGAGTAGGAGTCTGCGTGGGACTTGTTATTGGCGTTACAAATCCGGACGGAGAAGGTGAACAGTTAATACAATTTATATTTGTAGAATTTGATATTTTCCAAGGATCTGAGCCGCTGTTAATAAATGTAACCGTATCTAAGGTACTGTCCTTAAAATATTGAATGGACGCCCCTTTAGTATTCTTTAGCGTTATATTGCTCATGTTTATGTCGCTGTGGCACATATCTGAAAGACCGCATATATAAATCCCGTAATCCTTACTGCCTTCACAAGTTATATTGTTAATCGTAATATGTCTGAACTGTCCGGCGACTGATGCTTCTGAATAAGCCCCGGTATAATTGCTGTCAAAGAGAATTGCATTTTTAACAATATTGCTCATTTTAATATCCCTCGCTGTGACATATTCAGCTCCTCCGCCATTGTCCCTGCAGGTTTTGAAGCGAAGGCCTATGTCGGTTCCATCAAATACACAGTCTTCAACAAGCGCATTTTTGATCCATGCCGCAGTGAAGCTTCCGAATACTACCCCGCCATGTCCACGCTTAGTCAAGCAGTTGAACAGCCTTATATTGCTGTCTGGTATGCCTTCCTTCTCGCCTTCCGCTCCACATCCCGCATTTAAATTAATGCAGTCGTCTCCCGTATCGAATACGCAGTTGAATATGTTTGTGTTATCACTGACAGCAAGGTCTATCCCATCAGCATTATGAATATCATAAGTAGAAGCCTGAATTCCATCTACAGTAATATTCTTGCAGTAACTTATAAATATCGTATGCATTGCAGGGTTTATAAGCTTTAAACCGCTTAAATTGAGATTCGTAACACCTTTTATATTAATCATGTCGCCACGGGCGTTCTCATCTTTTCCCGACTGTTCAGCTGTTCCGAGAACCGTCAATGTATCCGAACTGCTTTTTAAGGTTCCCCCGTTTACAGTACCAGAACCGCAAATCTTTACATTGGTAATGCTTCCGTAATTGTCCGTATAAGCATTGATCAGTCCCATATAATTTTTTGTCTTATAATACGGAAACCTCATGCTTGTAAAAGGATAATCACTTGGATCATCGCTTCCTAGAAGGACTCCGTCAATCTGAAGAGTAATATTGCTTTTCAGAAAAATGGCCCCGCTTTTATAAGTTCCTGATGGAACCAGTACCTTTCCTCCTGCAGAGCATGAATCAATTGCTTTCTGTATGGATGCGGTATTAAGAGAAGAACCATTTCCGACTGCGCCAAAGTCCCTTATATCATATACTTTAGGAGTTGGGCTCGTTGAGAAAACAACTGTATTACTGTCTGCGGACTCATTATTAGCGGTGTCTTTTGAACGTACTGTAAAGCTGTATGAAGTGTTAGGGGATAAATTGTTTACTGCATAACTCAGATTAGTTGTGCTGCCTACCAATTGTCCACTTTTATAAATATTATATCCTGTCACATTTGAGTAAACTTCAGGCTTGTCCCATATAAGAGTAATACTTGTGTCCGAATATCCTAAAACCGGCGCCCTTAGTTTTTGTGGAGGAAGAATGTTAACAGCGCTAACATTTTGAGTCAATATAAATGGAGAAATCATACTAAAAATTAATATCATCAGCATGGTAAACCTTGCTAACTTCTTGGCTTTATTCATTTTACAAACCCCATTTCTAAAATTAAACCATTATTAATCTTACATTTAACAGGGCAAAATAACTAACGCTTTATCGTTATTTTGCCCTGTTAAATGTAAAAGATTAATTATCTATTATAATATTATAATATCAATATTTAAAGAAGCTGAATCTTACCGGATCAGGTATCTTATTTGCATTGCAGGTTGCAACTATCTCCTGAGCCTTTTGACGTATTTCTGACTGTACGTTTGCAGGAGTATTAGTATTTCCAAGACAATTTGTCATTGTCTTCCCTGTGAGCTTATAATCCTTTGAACTGTTAAATGCAATACAATCCGTAAGAATACCTGTACCGAATCCGTTGTTTTCATCAAAAGCTTTAGCTGATCCATGCTGGATATCAAACGCAATACAATTCTTAAGAGTTCTTGGTCCAGTACATCCCGATGAACCGAGCTTAAATCCGTTTCCATTGCCTTCAAATGGAATAACCGTATCGTCGCCGTTATTCCATGTCATACAGTTTGTGAGAGTTGAGTCGTTCTGATTGTCAAAATAATCCCAGCCATCATCAGAAGATTCCCAACCTGCGCAGTCAATAAAATTGTTATTTGGTCCGGGATCGGTCTTTTTACATGCAAAACAGTCCGCATTGCCGCCCTCTCTTAATGTATCGCAATTTCTGTATGAATAGCAGTTGATTACCGTATTGTTCTTTGGCATAAATTTAGGGCCGGTACTTCCAGTTGTTCCTGAGACCTGAATTCCTGTATCTTCATTATAACGGGAAATACAATTTTTAATTGTGTTGCCACTGCCATGGACAACTATCCCCTGCTTTCCTGCCTTTTCAACAATGAGGCCGTTTATTGTATAATTATCGCCATCAATTACAATTCCACATGAGTCAAAGGTTTCAGTCATTAGCGGAAGATCATCAAAATCAAGAACAGGTGTAATTCCAGGGGCCGCAGCCAGCGTTACACCGCTTTTATCAAGTAAAATTCTTGTCTTCATCCTGATTGATGCTCCTATAAGAACAGTATCTCCGGGTTTTGCAGCACTGATAGCAGCCATTAAAGAATCGTAGTCTTTTACTGCATTGCCAGGGATTGTAGCAGATGGAGTATTATTTATAATTGTCGGCGTAGCAGTAACTGTAGCTGTAGGTGTAATTGTTGAGCTAGGCTTAATGGTTGCGGTAGGCGTACTTGTAGGAACTATAGTCGAAGGAGTCTGTGATGGAGCTGAAACATCTATTTTACCAACTCCTGCGTATTTTGTTACCAGCGCCTTTACATTATCAACGGGATCAATTGCCTTTGAATAGTCATAAGGAGGCGTAAAGCTGCAGGTTGATTCTGTTGGTTGATTTCCCTTACAATTGACATATTTATTGTCCTTTACATCCCAGAAGCCCTTTTCCTTACTGTAGTATGCGCCTATAGGGCCCTCTGCAAAACCGAGTACTGGTTCTATCTCCCCAGAACCAACGTTTTCAAAACAATTATTTTCAATTTTAAGTTTTGCGCCCATTCTGGAATTGATACTGCTTCCCCATATATCTACATAATAGTTATTAAACAAATGCCCTGTGCCGAATCTATAACTTGGCTGACGCTCATCACAATTCTGGAATATATTATGATGATAAGTCATTTTCCTATCGTAGTTGTCACTGTCGGAGGAACCTATAAGGCTTGTTTTGAATGAATCATGAAAATAGTTCCATGAAACTGTTATGTACGCGCTGTTATTTTTGCAATCGAGAAGGCCGTCATACCAGTCAACATCTCCACCCGAAATATCTCCTTCTGTATCTATTTTGCCGTCTCCGTTGCAATCGCCAATCATATTGAAGAGTTCACAGTGGTCAACCCAAACATGATCGCTGGTATCAATGCCAATACAGTCAGTCGGAGCCAGAGTATGATGAATCTTTAAGTTTCTTACAATAACGTTGCTTGAACTTTGAATATTAAGGCCTACACCTTCAAGCTCCGCTTTATCTCCAACACCGATAATTGAAAGGTTCTTAACAGACTTTACTGCAATAGCTCCTGAACCTGTAATCTTACCTGTAATTTTTATGATAAGCGGCGTAGTATCCTTCTTTTTCTGACTCATAATAGTAGTAAGTTCTGCCGCGCTTGACGCTGTTACCTCGCTGCCTCCTGCGCCTCCAGTTGTTCCGCCTTCTAACGAAGCAAAACCGATCAATGAAAAATCAGGCTGACCGATTGGTGATACACTTGCTGTTGGAGTTGGCGTTGTTTGAGGGTCTGGAGAAGAATAAACTATATCAACCTCTGGGTAATCGTTTGATGATTTTCCGAAATATTTTGCTATTATCAAAACATCCGACATATTTATAGAATTATCTTTATTTAGATCATAAATTTCATCGTAATTTGAGCTTCCGAATACGCCGCCGAAGTATTTTGCAAACATAATAACATCAGAAATATTTACAACACCGTCCTGGGCGCCAAAATCGCCTATCCACATTAAAACCGGCGAGCTTTGTGATCCAATCTGAACATTATCATTTCCTTTTACAACAACATTTTTTATTTCTCTTTGCAAATAACCTTGTTTACTTATTTTTATTGTATAAGAGCTTGCGGGTATATTTTTCAGTTCAAAATATCCTTGAGCGTTAGTATTTGCTGTAAGACCTGATATATCTACTTTGAATGCTGATTTTGGCATTGAAGCAGATGAAAAATCAGGAGCTATATATCCTGTTATAGTTCCTGTTGCAGCATCAGACGCAAATGATAAGCCCGGTATGTATGTTAAAGTTAATGTCATACAGCATATTATAAAAAACACTAAAAATCTATTTCTATTCATCTTGTACGCCTCCTAGTATTTGAATGTTAATACGCTATTTAGGACGTTTCAAAAAGTTCCTTGTTCAAGTTTAAAATCAATTTATCTTTTACATTTATCCATCGCAAAACACCTTAAAGCCGTTCGTTATTTTGCTCTGTTAATGTAAGATTAATAATAGATTATTCGCCTTTTATTACATGTTTTACAATGACCATGTTCATTTCTTTCCCTTGATCCCCCCAATGCATCTTATTATCTGGACTTAAATACCTCCCCTCGCAATATTAATTTCTTTATAAATCTATTTTATAATTAACGCCACCAATGTAAATGGACAGTATTTAAGTTGCAAAAGACAAAATTTAATCGGCTTCATTTTATATAGCTTGAAGATTTTATATAAAAAACCTAATAATGGTGTAGAATTCCTGCAGCTTTCATAATTACCGCAAAATGTATATAAAAAAACTGGAACTTTCGCTCCAGCTATATAAAATAATTTTAACTCAGATAATTTATTTTATTAAATAGGTAGGAAATAAGCAATTTTAATACTCAAAAGCTCCTAAATCAGGCGCTACGCCTTTAAACGGCAATCCGACGTCAACTCCCTTATCAATCAAGTCGCTTCCTGAAACAAGGCGGGAAAAATCATTGTCAGGAAGGCTGCCATCCGGATTTCTCGGGGCTTTTGCCGAATCTTCGGTAAGATTTTTAAAATCAGCTGCTTCAGCCTTTACATTAAGGTTCCAACTGTTATTAACTTCTATCGTTCCTGTAGCGAATTCATGGTCAAGGGAACCTCTGCACGCAAAGGATACGTTATTTTTAAACTCATTAGGAGCTGAATCTTCAAACATATAGTTATAACCATTTCCAAAGGATACACAGTTATAAACAATTACACCGCCTTTATGGCTGTTCTGGTCAAATCCTTTCTTGGATCTGAAATAGTTATCAAAGGATACACAATTCTTTACAATATGAGTGCCTTTTGATGATCCGCCTGATCCGTTACCACCCAATTTAAAACCATTACCATTTCCCTGGTAGGAACTCATGCGTTTCCCCATTTTCTGCAGGTAAATCGCGTCAAAGTCTGCCTGATCTCCGTTGTGCCAGGTCCAGCAGTTGGTTATCTCAACAGGCCAGTCAGTTTCAAAGAGATCCCAACCGTCATCTCCATTTCTCCAAGATCTGCAGCCATAGAATCTATTGCCTTTACCGTTATGCATTTTGCAGGCAAAACCATCAGCATCGCTGCCGGCATTGTCAAAATCGAAGTTTAAATATGAATCGCAATTAATTATTTCATTGTATGCGCATAATGCGCCATCTGGATTTTCAGTAGTATGAGCAAACCCCATCTGAAGTCCGCCATCGCCGTTATTATGGAATACGCAGTTCTCAATTATATTATGGCTGCCTTCAAGCTTTATTCCATTATCTCCTGCATAGCAGATTTCAAGGCCCTTTAAACTCCAGTAGTTTCCCAATAAATTGATACCTCTATTAGCTGCCGCATATGCCTGGGTTGAATAATTCAATATAGGTTTTTCTCCAGGATACGCAAATATGTTTATTCTTTGGCCTTCAACGCCTGATTGAGTAATGCTAACGGTTGTGTTATAACTGTAAGTTCCGCCCCTCATGTATATTGTCGCGCCCGGAACTGCTTTCGCCACCGCATTGATGAGCGAAAACAACGGTTTTTCCTTGGTCCCGTCATTTGAGTCGTTTCCATCAGGAGCTACAAAGATTGTATTTTGTGAAGGCATCAGAGTTGGAGAAGATGTTGCTTTTGTTGGTGTGGGCGTAAGTGTAGATGTTGCTGTAGATGTTGGCGCATTTTTTGTCGCTGTTGGCGTTGGAGTAGAGGTAGCCTTTGTCTGTGTCGGCGTTGATGAATTTGATGTCGCCGTGGGGGCAGAAGAACTTATGGTAACTATTGGGTAATCATTTGAAGTCTTGTTAAAATTATGGGAAATTATAACTATATCAGACATGTTTATTGTTCCATCAAGGTTTATATCGCAATATTCAATATAACCCGCGCTTCCCTTAACAGTATTAAAGCATCCTGCAATAGTCACGATATCTGACATATTAATTGAATCATCCTGAACTCCCGCTTTTGGGAAATCTCCCGCCCACATTATTAGAGGCTGGCTTTGAGTTGAAACATCAACATTTCCATTAACAGGTACATTAGAAATTACTCTTGAAAGAAGCCCTGTCTTACTGAGCTTTAATTTATACCCGCTGCTGCCTGAAGGAACATTTTTTAATTCGAAATATCCGTTTGCATCGCTTGTAGCCGATATATTTAAGCCAACTGCTTCAACCAGAAATCCGCTTTTTACATTAGAAGAAGAATTGAAGTCAGTTGCAATATATCCTTTAATTGAATATGTTGACGCAGCTGATGTCGTTTGTGTCAGGCTTATCTGAATTAGCGCCAAAACTAAAAAACATACTAATGTCCATGAAGAGACTCCCCTTTTACTTATTTTCATACGCATTTCTCCTCCAAATAAGATTAATTTAAAATTAATTGCTTTTTATATACTCTAAAATGATTATATTTAAAAATTATTAAAGGTTTAAGAGACAGTTTTTTAATCAATGCGACAATTTTTAATGTGGTTTTAATGTTTATGAGATGTAATCACTCGACATCTTGCAAAAGTGTTATTAAATGGTATTTTCTCTTTTCAAACATATAGATAGGACATACTATTATGGAAAGGAAGATATAGATGAAAAATTATTTTACAGGTAGCTTCCCCAATGATGAATTTTTAAAAGAATGCTGTTTTTGCGATTTAGGACATTCTCCACTAATGAAAAAGAATAATTTGAAAAGTGTAAAAAAAAAGCATTTATATGTATTCTGTTTTGGGTGCTTTGAGGTGTTTACAGATTATGAGCGCAAATCTCCTGTTCACTGGCGCACAAGCAAAGCTAAGGAATTATTCGCTTACTTTATACACAATTCCGGAAAGCTTTTACCGATCAATAAAATTCTTGCGGATATCTGGCCGGATGCGCCGCCAAATAAAGCCTCAGATCTATTTCATACAAATTTATGCTATGTACGATACATGCTGAAGTCCTATGGAGGAGACGGAAACATTTATTATAACAATGGCGCGTACTCCATTCATATTGAAGATATATTTTGCGATTACATATTGTTTGAACTATTTTTGAAACAATCTGTTTTTAAAACTACTGAATCAAACATCAAGTTACTTATTTATTCAGCTTCATTATATTTAGGTGAATATTTAGATAATACAAATTTTGAATGGGCATCTGATAAAAAAGAATATTATTTCAATCTATATATAAAAATTTTAAATGCAATTTCACTGTATTATATGGACCATCATAAGTATGAAGATGCTTTATATTATCTTAAAAAGCTTGTTTCCAATAATCCCTTTCTTGAAGATATTCATGTAATGATAATGCAAGCGCTGTCATATCTAGGGGATAGGCAAGCTTTGATTAAACAGTATAATAAGCTTTGTGAAATACTGATAGATGAATTGGGAGTTAGTCCAAAAGAAAAAACCATGAAGATATTTTATGAACTTTTAAATTCAAGTAACGATTAATTTGACTCATCACCTTTTATGGATTCATATCAATTTCAACTTTTTTCAAGGCCTATCATGTTTAGGAATTGTTTGGAATTCATTTGGAATGTAACGATAAAATATTTTTGTAAGGTATAGAATATAAAAAATGACTATTCTACATCAACATCTTTATAGGCAAGGGGATATATCATGTTACCTGAAGTAAACGCTCATAAATCATTAGGCCCATCAATGAATATATATTTTAGTAAACATCAAAAGTCAATAAGTAACGCCCAAACTGTATACCTTGATAACAATGCTACAACCTTTATGGCGCCAGAGGTATCAAAAGTTTACCAATTTCAGTTTGGAAACCCCTCAAGTCTTCATACCATTGGAAGAAAGGCATTCTCTGAATTGTCTAAAGCGCGTTCATTAATCAAGCAAACCCTTAATGCTGATGGTAATATAATTTTTACCAGCGGGGCAACTGAAAGCAATACTCTTGCCATAAAGGGCATTCTTGAAGCTCAACCTCAAAAAAAACACCTAATAACAACCGCTGTTGAACACCTGTCAATAATTAAAAATTTCAATGATCTGGCAAAAAGGGGTTATGAAATTTCCTACATACCTATATCTTCTGATGGAGTAATTGATCTTGATGACCTATCCAATACAATTAGAAGCGATACTGCTTTAGTATCCGTTATGCATGCCAACAATGAAACCGGAGTTGTCTTTCCAATAGCTGATATAGTAAGAATTGTCAAGAATAAAGGCGTTTACATCCATGTTGACGCTGCGCAAACCTTTGGAAAAATTCCAATAGATCTTTCGCAAATCCCAATAGATTTAATGAGCATCTCAGCTCATAAGCTTCATGGTCCAAAAGGGGTTGGCGGACTCTTTATCAAAAATGGCATTTCAATTAGCCCTATTATTTATGGAGGCAATCAGGAAATGGGAATTCGAGCCGGCACTGAAAACGTCCCTGGAGCCGTCGGTTTTGGTATAGCTTCAAACCTTGCCTTCCGAAACATTGACGAAAATTATACCTATATGAAAAACTTAAGAGATATGTTGGAGAAAAATATTAAAAAATTATACCCGCATGTTGATATAATCGGATTTAGCCAGAACAGATTACCCTCAACCTCCTGCATCGCATTTAAAGATATTGATGGAAGAGTTCTTTTACAATTGCTAGACAAGTATGGTATTTTTGCTTCTGCTGGTTCCGCTTGTTGTAGTCACCTTGATAAGACATCTCATGTTTTGGATGGTATGGGCATTGATCCCAATACAGCCAGAAGCGTTGTACGTTTTAGCTTATCGCGTTTCACAACCAGTTCAGAAATACAACATGTTATATCTACATTAAGCCGGATTTTATTAAGGTATGGAAATGCGCTCAAACCAAATTCCAAACCTGATAAAGAATGCAGCGCATGTAATGCCATAAAGTCCTTGGAGGCGCCTAATGAATAATCTATTTGGACTTATTAGAATAAATGAATTGATGAATATTACTAAGGGCTCAAAAGACATCAAAATAGGCTTGATTGACGGCCCGGTGCAAGCTGAACATAAAAATCTTGTTAAATCAAATATAACCATTATAAATTCAGACATCAAGCCAAATTGTTTAAATAACGACAGTATCGCCTGCAAACATGGTACATTTATT